>JANQHP010000121.1 GCA_028282625.1 Rickettsiales bacterium
AAGACCTGGTGGGAAGGGAGCCTCTTGTTTGACAAGAGCGCTCCCTTTTTGCGTTTTTGAGGCTTTGCGTTTTAAGGACCAGGAATGGTTCAAAGAAGAGGAAGAGGCCGCGCGGCTACCGTGAAAACCCGGATCAGAGATGCTTAAAAGATACGTCCGCCTGTGGCGTTTCCAACAGGTTGGGCAGGGCTGAAAACGGAGGCTAAACCTGCCGTTCCACCAGCAATTGCTTGATTTTGCCGATTGCCTTGGCTGGGTTCAGGCCTTTGGGACAGGTTTTGGTACAGTTCATGATGGTATGGCACCGATAGAGCTTGAAGGGGTCCTCCAGTGCGTCCAGTCGTTCGCCGGTGGCTTCGTCGCGGCTATCGGCAATCCAGCGATAGGCCTGCAGCAGGATGGCCGGGCCTAAATAACGGTCCCCGTTCCACCAATAGCTCGGGCAGGAGGTGGAGCAACAGGCGCATAGGATACACTCATCTAGCCCATCCAGCGCTTCACGTTCTTCCGGCGATTGCAGCCGCTCTTCGTCGCGCGCCACGGGGCTATCGGCTTTCATCCATGGCTCAATGGAAGCATATTGCGCGTAAAAATGGTTCAAATCCGGCACCAAATCCTTCACCACGTCCATATGGGGCAGCGGGGTGACTTTCACGCCATCCTTCTGATCCGCATTGGCGCACAGGCAGGCCAGCGTATTCGTCCCGCCGATATTCATCGCGCAGCTACCGCAAATGCCCTCACGGCAGGAACGACGGAAGGTCAGAGTGCTGTCCATCTCGTCTTTGATTTTGATCAGTGCATCGAGCACCATCGGGCCGCAGCTATCCATATCCACTTCGTAGGTATCCAGCCGTGGGTTGCCCTCGCCTTCCGGGTCCCACCGGTAAATCTGGAAACGCTGGATGTTGGTGGCTCCTTCGGGCGCTTTGTGCAGCTGACCTTTGGTCACTTTCGCGTGTTTGGGAAGGGTAAACTCGGCCATTGTGCTCTACCTGCTTGTTCGTTGTGGCACTTGATAGAGGGGATTATACGTGGTTGTGTTCGGTTTTTCAATGGCAAGGATGGGGTGGTGAGTTTCAAGTTGCAGGTTGTAAGTTGTAAGTGTTTCGTGCTGCGTGTCTCGTCATCCCGCGACACCGATCGCGGGATCCAGTATGATAGGCTCTAATGTTTTGCCTCTGGATCCCGTGGTTAAACCACGGGATGATGGGGTAGGAGTTTAATTGCGACCAAATGAGGTTTCTGCGTTCTTGCGCGTGAGTGCCGCGCTGGCGCTGTAGCCCTGCGTGGCGGCTTTGGCGATGCGTTGTTCTAAAAGCGTTAGAGTGATACGGTCTTGTTTTGCTCCCTCAACTTTTAAAGTATAATCTTCTGATGCTGCTTCATTTTCTAGAGGTTCTTCCAGCCTTCTGGTGATGGAAGGTAAGCTGGAACGAAAATATCCGACCAATTGGTCCTGCATCTCGGGCGTTAGACTTTTTGCTAACTCGCTTTTAGGTGGATAGAAGGAAGGTTTGGAAACGCTAAAAAGCAAATATGCAGCCTCTTTTTGGGCTGCTGCGCGCAATGCTCTTGCGCCCTCTGTTTGCAGGGTTGTGTAATCTGCATCACCCGTGGTGACTTCGGTGCCGTGTTCGTTGGTGATAGAGAAAGGATTGCCACCTTGTAAAAGAGCCTCTTCTTCTGGAAACAGCAATTGATTGATCTGCGTTGCCGCCAATTTTCTTTGTGATTCGATGTTTTCACGACCATCTGTTTTTTCGTGTAACATCTCCAAAAACGCATCGTTAAAGAGGTTGCCCACCAGCTCGGCAGGCAGACGAATCTGGATGTGGTATGTGATGTTACCCATCTTCACATCGTGCTGAAAAGTGGGGGTGTGATCTGAGGGTTCAAGTTGTGACATGCAACGTAGGGTTTCCTAAGTATGTTGGCAAAGTAACTATAAATTATTTTTATTTATCAGCTAGTTACTTTATACAGTATTTTTTACCAACATGCAACCCTTACGTGTTTTTGGCGTTTATTTGTTTTTCAGGCGATAAACATAGCCGATCACCTCTGCCACGGCCTGGTAATGCTGCAAAGGGATGGCTTCATCCAGCTGGCAGCTTTCATAGAGTGCGCGGGCAAGCGGCCGATTTTCGACCACTACCACGTCGTGCTCTTCGGCCATTTCGATGATCCGCATCGCCACAAAATCCTGACCTAGCGCTACGACCAGCGGTGCTTCCATGGTTTCCTGGTCATATTGGAGTGCCACGGCGTAATGGGTGGGGTTTCGAATGACCACATCGGCTTCCGGCACGGCCGCCATCATCCGCTTTTGGGCGCGTTCCTGCCGGATTTGCCGCAGGCGCGACTTGATCTGCGGGTCGCCTTCGGTTTGCTTGAACTCATCTTTCAGTTCCTGCCGGCTCATCCTTAAGGATTTGGTATATTCAAACCGCTGGTAAAAATAGTCCAGCACCGCAATGATCAGCATGATCGCGCAGGCGGCCAGCACAATGCGAAAGGCGAGATCTGCCAGCAGCATCACAATGCCAGATAGGCCTAAATCCACGCTATAGGTGATGGCGGAGATGTGGCTGCGTATGGCCAGCCACGAGACCACACCGATCAAGGTGATTTTGATCAATCCTTTGATAAATTCCATGAAGGCGCGTAAGGAAAAGAGCCGGCTTACCCCTTTGAGTACCGAAATTTTTTCCAGCTTGGGCGTGATGGGTTCGGCGGAAAACACGACACCATTTTGTAAAAAGCTTGAAAAGAAGGCGACAAAAACGGTGGCAAGCATCGGCAGCAGCATCACCAGGCCGGCGCCGATCAGTGTGTGGCGAATGACGGCCATGCTGTCGCGCCCTGAAAGCAGCACCTCTTCGGGTGAGTGCACAAAATGGCCCAGGAGCTGCACGGCTTCGGGCATATAAAAAGGTGCAAACCATAGAATGTTGAGGATCAGCACGACAAACATCAGGAAGTTGCTGACTTCACGTGAGAAAGCCACCTGTCCTTTTTTCACCGCTTCCTGGATACGTCGCGGGGTGGGTTCCTCGGTTTTTTCCTGATCGGACTCTTCGGGCATAAACCATAATTTTTGATAGGTGAATCCATAAATTTTAGCGCGGTTGGGTGGGGTGTGTCTACACACTTGCCAAGTCCAAAAAAACCCGCCATATATAGGGGCGGGTTTTGGTCGTGTGGAAAGAATCAATACAAGCAGCTATGCCGCGCATGCTGTGGATCAAAACGCTTGAGGAGGATGCCAACCATGACCGGCCAAGCAGCAGAAATGGATAAGATGGAACCAGAAGAGGCGCAGGCCTCTCAAACCGATTCAAAGGCGAAAAAAGAGAAAAAGCCTCTTTCCATCAAAGCCAAGCTGATGATTTTGCTGGTCCTGCTTTTTGTACAAATTGTGGGTACCAATGCTTATTTGCTGTTGGAATTTCGCGTGGGGAAACAAGCGATTGCCCAACAAGCCAAGGCGCTGGAGCAGTTGGATATGGCGCACCGCCTTTCCCGTACATTTAATGATACCGTCTATTGGATGACCGAGGCGACCACGACGCTTTCTTCTCGCTCGCGTGACCGTGCGGCGCTGTTTTTGGGCGATGTGCGGCAGCAGTTGGAAGAGGTCTATGCCTTTTTGCCGGACACAAAGAGTGACAGCATCACGCCGTTGCTGGAAAGTCTAAGCAATACTTATAAGGATGCCTATGAGGCGCTGGCGCTGCAGGACAGAGAAAATGGCGTACGTTTTCTAGAAGCGGGCCACGCGCTGGCCGAGCAGATCAACCGCGATCTGGATAAAATGACCAAAACCATGCAAGAGCGGGTGGAGTCTAAAGGGGACAAGGTGCTGAATTATAACGCCAACGCCGAAATGGTGGCGAAATGGCTTCTGGTGGTGGGTGCGCTCTTTAATTTGAGCATTATTACCACGATTTTGCGGACGGTGCTAAGGCCGCTGGTTTCCATGACATCTTCCATGCGTGCGTTGGCAGCCGGACGGTATGATGAAGAATTGCCTCCAGCAGGACGGCAAGATGAAATGGGCGAAATGGCGCAGGCGCTGCGTGTGTTGCGCGATAACAGCCTGGAGGCGGAGCGCCTGGCGCAGGACCGTGAGCGGGCGAACGCCAATAAGATTGCCAGGGCGCAACGGCGTGAGGAGCTGACCCAGAAGTTGGATGGGGACATTCAGGAGGTGACCGCGCGTATTGCCGAGAGTGCCAAGCAGATGAAGGATACCGCGATTTCGATGCGTGAAGTGGCGCAGCATACGGCAAGCCAGGCCAAAGATGCTTCCGGCGCACAGGAGCAGGCGGCTTCCAATGTGGGTGCGGTGGCTACTGCGGTGGATGAGCTTTCCACCTCGATCTCTGACATTTCAGGCCAGGTCTCCAAAGCGGCTAATGTGGCAAGCAACGCGGTCCAGATTGCGAACGACACCAACAGTTCGGTTTCCACCCTTTCGGCGGCAGCGCAGAAAATTGGTGAGATTATTGAGATCATTAATGGGATTGCCGCGCAAACCAACCTGCTGGCACTCAACGCTACGATTGAGGCTGCGCGCGCCGGGGATGCGGGCAAAGGCTTTGCCGTGGTGGCCAATGAGGTGAAGGCGCTGGCGGACCAGACCAGCCGGGCGACTGAGGAGATTACCGCGCATGTGACTTCGATCCAGAATACGACCGAAACCAGCGTGAGCGCGATGCAGGGTATTGTGACCACCATTCAGGAAATTGATGAAATTTCTTCCTCCATTGCAACGGCGGTGGAAGAGCAGGGTGCGGTGACGCGTTCCATCGCACACAATGCGCAGCAGGCTTCTACGGACAATGAGCATGTGAAAGAAAATGTGGAACAGATGAATCAAAATGCCAGCAACGCGGAAAATGCCACGGAAAGCGTGCTGAAATCGCTTGAGAATTTGCTGGTGCAGCAGCAGAAAATGGGCGATGCGGTGCAGGATTTCTTAAAAGAATCCACTGGAACATAGGCGACTCTCCTATTGCTTGGAGCCTTGGATATGGCAGCATTTGACCCTTCTTTGTTGGATATTTTGGCCTGCCCGGTCACCAAAACCCCGTTGCGTTACGATGAGGCAAAACAGCAGCTGATCAGCGATGAGGCGGGGCTTGCTTACCCGATCCGTGAGGGCATTCCGGTGCTTTTGCCGGAGGAGGGGGTCAAAGTAGGGTGATGGTGTGAGCCCAAGCTGTTTTGTCGCATCATGATGGGATAACATGCCTATGACCTCCATCCTCACGATTTTGACCTCGACGACGCAAACCCTAGACGGGGAGCCAACCGGCTTCTGGTTGGAGGAGCTTGCCGCCCCTTTTTATGCATGGCACGATGCGGGCGTGGAAGTGGCGCTTTGTGCCATGGCAGGTGGCAAGGCCCAGTGGGACCCCAAAAGCTACCAGGAAGAGGGCGAGAATCCGGCGGTGTGTGAGCGTTTTGTGCAGGATAAGACGGCGGTGGCCGCATTAGAGAATCTGCCTGCGTTAGAGGCGATGGAGGCCGCACGCTATGACGGGATTTTTATTCCTGGTGGGGTAGGGTGCGTGTTTGATATGGCCGAGCATCCGGTGTTAAGCCGCGTGCTGAGTGCGGCTTATACGAGCGAGCAGGTGATTGCGAGTGTGTGCCACGGCCCAGCCGCACTGATTGGGCCGACCACGCCGGATGGTTCGCCGCTGGTGGCAGGCAAAAAGGTGAATTGCTTCACGCGTAGCGAGGATGAAGCCGCAGGGCTGGGCGAAGTGGTGCCGTTTTTTATTGAGGATCGCCTGAAGGAGCTTGGTGCGAAGTTTGTGCATGGGCCGGATTGGGCCCCTTTTGTGGTGGAGGACGGCTTGCTGATCACGGGGCAAAACCCGGCGAGCAGTAGCCAGATGGCCAAGAAGGTGCTGGAAATACTGAACAAAGGAGAAAATTGATGTTTTATGGAATTGGATTTTTAGGTGTTTTGGGGATAGCTTTAGGCATTTTTGCCCTGCCAGTGCAGGCATTGCAGGCAGAAATTGGCTGCAGTAGTCTGGCAAAGCATTTGGAGCAATGTAAACGTTACGAGTGTCAGGAAGCACGTGTGATTGCAGGCCAAAAATTGACGTCGACTTATGTGGTGTTTGGCAAGAAAGCGGATGGATCCTGTGATTATATGAGCCGGATCAAGCCGGATGCTCCTTATTATCGTTGCAATGTGAAGGGCGCGCTCAAAGAGGTGATGGTGCGGATGGCCAAGCGTGTGGAAGCCGGCAAGCCACCGATGGGAGAGATGCCGGATCCACAAAAGATGATGCACCCAGATGGAACGCCCAATCAGGCAGCAATGGAGGCGTTTGTGAAGCGCAACCAGGATGTGATGGTGCTTGCTGAGGCGGTGAAACAAGGAGATTGCCGCTTTCAGATGCCAGGTGAATAAGGGGTGGTGAAACACCCCATTATTCTGGACGATGTGCCGGAGCCAACTTCTGATGCTTTTGCGGAGAAGATAGAAAGCATGTGGGGTGAGCCTGAAAAATTTCCAGGCACCTCTTTTGCAGAGCAAGGCGGTGTGATTTTGCCAGGTGGCAAGGGGGATTTTCTTTCCCAGGGTTTTTCTGTTTGTATGCTGGCACTCATGGAAAATGCGCATGGAGATGTGTTGGCGATGCATGTGCTGCCTTTTGAGTCAGAACATGAGGAGGTGCCAAGCCTTTTTTCAAAAGAGCAGCATGAACTGCTAAAAAGTTTTGGTAAAATGGCGCATGGTTTCTGGCTCTATAATACAAGCACCGATCCTTCCTTTGCTTTAAAAAGACTCGACCAGATGGGCTATGACGTGCAGCCTGTTGAACTTAGATGGGTGGGCAAGGATGTGTGGGATATATGGGGCAGCGATGGTAAGATAGAAATTTATACCTCAAATCCAGGCACAGAAAGGCAGGAGTCTGTTTGGTATCCGGATTTGATGGAAAGACTGAAGTTAGAAGCTCAGGAAAGAACGAGTGGTGTGCGGGTGCGCTAAGCGCGCAGCTTAGAGCCTGCCTAAAAAAACGGTGGTGCTTCGCGCACGATCTCTTTATAAGGGTGTGCTTTGTGGCTTGCTGCGCTTGAAGGCAGTAGCGTTTTTATTAGAAGTAGAACCTAGATATGGGAACCCATTCGGTACAGAAACCAGCAGAAGATGCAGCCACCGCCACCGAGCGGTCGCAGATGAAGATTGTGATTGTGGGACATGTGGACCATGGCAAGAGTACGCTAATTGGGCAGTTGTTTTATAAGACGGATTCGCTGCCGGAAGGCAAGTTTGAGCAGATTCAGGCGCAGTGTAAGCGTCGCGGGATGCCGTTTGAATATTCCTTTTTGCTCGACGCGTTGCAGGCCGAGCGCGACCAGGGCATTACGATTGATACGACGCAGATCTGGTTTAAAACCAAGGCGCGCGATTATGTGATTATTGATGCGCCGGGCCATAAAGAATTTTTGAAGAACATGGTTTCGGGTGCGGCCAGCAGTGAAGCAGCGGTGCTGGTGATTGATGCGAAAGAAGGCGTGCAGGAGCAATCCAAGCGGCACGGCTATTTGCTGCATCTGCTGGGCGTGAAGCAGATTGCGGTGGCGGTCAATAAGATGGATCTGGTGGGCTATAGCCAGGAACGTTTTGACGAGGTGGAACGCGAATACCGTGCCTATTTAAAGGAAATTGGCGTGGAGCCGACTTACGTGATTCCGATTTCCGCGCGCGAGGGCGACCATATTGTGGGAGGTGCGAACACCCCCACCCCAGCCCTCCCCCCTGAAGGGGGAGGGGGCAATATGCCCTGGTATACCGGGCCTTCGGTGTTAGAGGCGCTGGATAGGTTTGCATCAACACCCAAAGATAGCGAGCTGCCACTGCGCTTTCCGGTGCAGGATGTCTACAAATTTGATGCGCGGCGGATTGTAGCGGGAAGGATTGAAAGCGGCAGTCTGAGTGTGGGTGATGAAATTTTGTTCTCGCCGATGAACCGCAAGGTGAAAGTGGCTTCGATTGAGGCGTTTGGGGCGAAGGAGCTGCCGCAGCAAGCGTTTGCCGGACAGTCGGTGGGGATCACGCTTTCGGAGCAAATTTTTGCCGAGCGTGGGCATGTGATCAGCCACGTGCAGGATGCGCCGATGCTCTCCAATGTGTTGCGCGCGCGGCTTTTTTGGCTGGGTGATAACGCGCTTAAGGTGGGTAGCCGCTACACGATGAAACTGGCCACAGCGGAATATGCGGTGGAGGTCAAGGCGATTGAGCGTGTGGTGGATACCGACGATCTGGCGCTGGATTCCGGTGGTGCGCGTGTGGAAAAAAATGCGGTGGCAGAAGTGCTGCTGCGTGTGCGCGGGCTTGCGGCACTGGACCCGCATGATGCCAATCCGCAAACCGGGCGCTTTGTGCTGGTGGAGAATTTCCGCATTGCCGGTGGTGGGATTATTGATATGCAGGGCATTGCGGACCAGCGGGTGCAAGAAGAAGTGCGCTCGACCAACATCCATCCGATTGAGGCACGGATCAACCCGGCGCGGCGTGCGGTGGCGAACGGGCACCAGGGCGGCGTGTTGTGGTTTACCGGGCTTTCGGGTGCAGGAAAAACCACGCTGGCGCTGGAATTGCAGCGGAAATTGTTTGAAAAAGGCTACCAGGTTTTTGTGCTTGATGGGGATAATATCCGTAGCGGCTTGTGCGCCGACCTGGATTTTTCACCGGAGGGCCGGAGCGAGAATATTCGTCGGATTGGCGAGGTGGCCGCCCTTTTTGCCGATAGTGGTATGATTGTGATCACGGCGTTCATTGCGCCGTATAAAAAGGACCGCGACCGCGCACGCGTGGCAGCAGGTGAGAAGTTCCACAGCATTTTTGTGAGCGCAGATGTGGAAACCTGTAAGCAACGCGACCCCAAGGGGCTGTATGAAAAGGCGGAGCGCGGCGAGATTGCGGACTTTACCGGGGTGAATGCGCCTTACGAAGCGCCGGATAACGCGGATCTGGTGGTGGATACCGCGCAGCAAACGGTGGAAGAATCGGTGCAGCAATTGATGGAGTATGTTCAGACGCAACTGGTGCAACCGGTGGAAGAGATGGTGCTGCGTGCGGAAAGCACAGGAGGCGCGGAGATTTAGTGGGTTGCAGGGGTTAAGTCGCGGGATGACGGGGAGAGGCGGCTGCGTCGCTTCGCTCCTAGTCGCGCTAAAGTGCTCCGAGTTCCGGGAGTAGAGTGGCAGCAGGGGCACTTCCCGGAGCACGCGTTTAGCGTGCGAGTAGCGACCAAGTGGGAGCGCAGGGCTTAAGCGCCACATGAGCGTTATACAAAACAACACCCCTCACCCTAACCCTCTCCCCTTAGAGGGGAGAGGGGATAATGGGGCCACAAGGTGACGGGCCGGATATTTAAGACGCAGATACTGCCCAAAACCGCGAGGGGTTGACAAGAGGTGTTTTTTATGAGAGGGTGAAGAGTGGGCAAGTAGCCCGCCCGGTTTTTCAATGTATGAAAAATCGTTTACATAATCCAAGTAGGAGAATGAACCATGGTAGGTATCATTTCAAATAGTGCGGCGTTGTTCGCACAACGGAACCTGACGGTTTCCAACACTCAATCCGAAAACTCAATTGCGCGTCTTTCCAGTGGTGAGCGAATTATTCGTGCCTCTGACGATGTTGCGGGTCTTGCGATTGGTACGGCACTTTCCACGAACGTGTCTACCCTCCGTACAGCACTGACCAGTACATCTCAGGCCAATTCTTTGCTTGCGATTGCAGACGGTGGTTTGAAAAATATCGGGGACATCTTGTCTCGTCAGAAGTCGCTGGCGGTACAAGCGAACTCCGGTACGGTTTCGGATAACGAACGTGCATTCCTCAACGAGGAATTCACCAACCTTACTCTCGAGATCAATCGTCTGGTTGATGCCACAAACTTTAATGGCATTAAACTCTTAGATGGTAGCTTGGGTGGTATTTCTGGTGTAACCACTGCAACCGGTGCTACTACAGAAACCTTCAGCCTGAATGCACTGACTGATTACAGTGTCAACGGTGTTGCTGCTGGTGCGATTGATGGCGTAGCCGTTGCTGGCGGCATTGAAACAGCCTATCAGCAGTTCATTGCAACGGTTGATATTGCTGGCTCGGATGCGGATGATACGTTTACTATTGCGATTGGTGGTGATACTACCGCTGCGATCAGCACAGTCAACGGCAACAACGGTGCGACTGCTCAAAATGCTATTGAGGCATTGGAAAATCTGAGTGGTACAACCAAAGACAAATATGTCTTTACAGCGCAAGGTTCCAGGATCTTTATTGCGCTTAAAGATGAGTCTTTGGGCGATCCTGGTGCAGACCAGATTAACATCACGCGGACTGGTGATGCTGTGACCTTCAACTTGAACGGTGGTGCGCTTGCAAACAACACCAACACTGCGCTGGATACAGCGATTGGTGGCGGTGGTTCGCAAGACTTTACTGCTCAAGTGACCGATACTTCTGCGCCGTTTGACAACACAGACATTGATACAGCTCTGCAAGGTGGCATCACCAATTTGCAAGCAACGTATCTTGCTGGTAACGCAGTTGGCACCACAGATTTTGTGGCTAACCGTGTTCAGTTCACAGCAACTGTCAATGGTCAAACCTATGTTTCAGATGAAATTGCATTGACCGATGCTGGTATCACCTACAACGACGGCACGAACGCATATGATGGTTTTGGTACGCAGCTGCGTGACAACCAGGAAATTACGTTCCGTCAAGTGGGTACCGATGCCACCAGTCAGCTTTCTTTCCGTCTGACAACAAACGGTACGCAAAGCATCACTAACCAGACTAGCGCAGACACTGTAGCAACGACGTTCCAAACTGCACTGACAAGCTCTACTGTAGAGTTCTATCAGAGCCGTGAGGTTAGCGGTGTTTCTACCACTGCAATAGCGGGTACATTGTTTGAAGGTCTCACTTCTTCGAGTGTTGCCTTGAACGACAATGGCTTTGCTGCTGATGGTACGCTAGGCAATGTTGGTAACTTCAACATAGACCGCACCAACAACCAGATTACGGTGACTGTGAATGATGTGCTGTATACAGCAGGTCTGACCAATGCTACTCAATCTGGTACAGCTAGCATTTCTGATGGTGTGTCTTTCACAGCTGATGGTACATTGGTATTTACAACTGCTGATACAGCAGATGCAAGAACATTGACCATCGACTTTGACGATGC
>JANQHP010000182.1 GCA_028282625.1 Rickettsiales bacterium
CATGGTGGAAAACCGCCAACTGCCGGGTGCGAGCGCCAAGGTGCTGGAAATCAACCCGGATCACCCGATCATTCAGGCGCTTGCCAAGCAAATTGCCCAGAAAGATGCCTTGGATACCGCGCGCGAACGGGTGCAACTCCTGCTGGACCAGGCCACCATCGTCGAAGGCCAGCCCGTGCGTGACGCCGCTTCCTTCACCAAGCGTCTCAACCAGCTGGTGCTGGCAGCCGGCCAAGCGGCTTAGCCCCACTTCCGTGCGAAAGGAATGCCCGTGGAAGCCTCCTGCTATATCCCGCTACCAGAGCGCACCTTACTTCAGGTCAAGGGCCCCGATGCGCCGAGCTTTTTGCAGTCGCTTCTAACCTGCGACATCGAAGCCATCACCGAAGAACAAGCCGGCTATGGCTTGATGCTCACCCCGCAGGGCAAGTTTCTGTTTGAAACATTCGTCATCCTGCATGAGGAGGCCTACTGGCTGGATACCCCCGCAGCCCGCGTCGATGCCTTCTTGCAAAAGCTCAAGATGTATTGCCTGCGTTCCAACGTCACCATCACCCGATCTGACACCCACGAAGTCTGCGCGCTCATCGGCCCGGCGGTCTTTGCCGAAGGGGCCCTGGATGCAACCTCGCCTGGCGTGCGCCATTTTTGCACCGGCGTCGCCTATCTCGACCCGCGCAGCCGCGATCTTTTCGGCCGTGGCATCATCGAAAAAGCCACCGCATATGCCGCCTTTGAAGCCAAAGGTTTCACGCGCGGTGCGTGGGAAGCTTATGAAACCCTCCGCCTTCAAACCGGCGTTCCCGATGGCGCGGTGGATCTAGAACCTGAAGCCTCCTTCCCGCTGCAATATGGCATGGAAAAATGGCACGCCATCTCCTTTACCAAAGGTTGCTATGTCGGCCAGGAAGTCACCGCGCGCACCCATCATCGCGGCAAAATACGCAAAGCGCTCTTTCGCATCCACTCCGCCGATGGCAAACCACTGCCGCCACCTGGCACGCCCGTGCTCCAGGAAGGCAAAACCGTGGGCCAAATCCGCTCCTCCCTTCAAAACAAGGGCTTAGCGCTTTTGGAATGTGCTGCCACAGAAACAGGCGCGCCGCTAACCACCAAAGAGCAGGCGCTGGCAATGTTGCCGCCAGGTGCGTAGGCAACATCAACGCATACCTATCTCCCTGCGCGCACAAAGTGCCTACACCGCCAAATGCCCCTGATGCAAGCGGTCTCGCAGCAAAAGATACAAGCCACGCTCTTCCTCCGTGAGGTCACCCCCACGCTCTCTTGCGTAAGCAAGGGCGATCCGCATCGCTTGATCCAGCCGGTCGATTGCCTCTTCAAGCGGGAGGGGTTGAGGGGTCATTTTCTGCACTCGCTGTAATGCCAAAACGACACCCATGCATGAATGCACAGGTGCCGGGGTGTTAACAAACCACAACTGGATGGCCGCGACGCTTTCGATCGCAAGACCTATTTTATCACGCCGCCACCCCGACGCATCGTAGCGTGAGGTAGCAGTTTGGTAACGGCGAAGCTACTGCCGCCAGTTGCGAGGTTGTTATGCCCCAAAGTCGTGTTGACTTCTAGGAACCATTAGAACGCCTTTTACGTTGCAAGTCAACAGCCTATGCGTGTATGTACCTGGTGCGGGTTGGTAGTTGGTAACTGGTAATTGGTGGTTGCTGGGCGGATGATAGATGATGGATGATGGGGGGCATAGGCTCCGTATCGTCATCCCGCGACACCGATCGCGGGATCCAGAGGTGACAGGTTCGAGCGTATCATGCTGGATCCCGTGGTTAAACCACGGTATGACGGATTGTATGGGAGTGACGTGGGTACTTCCCGGAGCACGCGTCTAGCGTGCGAATAGCGACCAAGGGGAGCGCAGCCTACGCGCCGCATGAGCGATATTAAAAAAGTCTGGATTCGCGCCTACGCGGGAATGACAGGGTTTTGTAGCGCTGGATACCGCGGTCGGGGCCGTGGTATGACGGGAAAAAGGAGGTTGCATGGGTACCTCATCTAAATCCCCTCTCCCCAACGGGGGAGAGGGTTAGGGTGAGGGGGTGTTTATACTTAATAACATCATAAATGCATAGATTTTATAGCTAAATTGGTGTAAGATAGTTTCATCTTTCTCCACATTCATAGTCCATCATCCATGCCTAAGCCCCCCCCCCACTCAATATATGACCGAACCAACCCGGAGGACCTAAAAAGGGCCCTGAACGATCTGCGCTCTGACTTAA
>JANQHP010000183.1 GCA_028282625.1 Rickettsiales bacterium
AAATCACGGGCAGGGTCACCTTGGCCTCACGAAAATCGTCGCCGATATTCTTGCCCAGCCGCCGCGGATTGGCCGCATAATCCAGGCCATCATCAATCATCTGAAAGGCGGTACCAAGATGCAAGCCAAACGCCGCGAGCGCATCTTTCTCCTTGGCATCACACCCTCCAAGCACGGCGCCAATGCGGCAGCAAGCGGCAAACAAATGGGCGGTCTTGCCCTGAATCACCTCCAGATAATCCTCCATCTCCATCTCCACATGATGCAGCAAGGAAAGCTGCCGGATCTCGCCCTCGGTAATGACCGCCGACGCATCCGAAAGAATCTGGATCACTTCCCGGGATTCTTCCTGCGCCATCAACTGAAAGGCCTGGCTTAACAAGAAATCCCCCACCAGCACGCTCGGAGCATTGCCCCATACCGCATTGGCGGTATCCACCCCGCGACGCAGCAGGCTCTCATCCACCACATCATCGTGCAGCAACGTGGCCGTATGCAGCAACTCCACCGCCGCTGCCATGCACACATGGCGTCCGGGCCGTGCCTCCTCTTTGGGCGCATAGCCGCACATGCGTGCTGAGAGCAGGGTCAGCACCGGGCGAAGCCGCTTGCCGCCCGATCCCAGAATATGCTCCACCACTTCGGTAATCAGCGGCACCTTGTCACTGGCACGCGCACGGATCAGCGCATCCACCGCTTCCAAATCCTCCTGATAGAGCGCTTTGGCCTGTTCCAAACGTGATGCCATGCTTCTTCTCCCCTTATTTCACCGGCGTATACACGCCAGAAAGGCCCTGCAATCGCTTCCAGCGGTCTGTGAACCCTGCCGGCGTTTCAGCAAGCCCAAGAAACAACACACCATGCTCCGGCATGTGGCTAGCCAGGCGATTTAAAAAGCGGGTTTTTACTTCCGGCTCAAAATAAATCAGCACATTGCGGCAAAAAACAATATCACTCTGGCCAAACGCGCCTACATCCTCCAGCAAATTGATCGGCGCAAACCGCACCTGCCGACGCAGCACATCCTTCACATACCACGGCAACTCCTCTTTAGGGTCTTGCGTAAAATAACGCATCAGAAGCTGAATCGGCAAGCCGCGCTGCACCTCAAATTGCGTGTAACGCCCCTCTTGCGCACGTTCCAGCATAGCATGGTTTAAGTCCGTCCCCACAATCTCCGGCGTTTTGCCTTGCAGCAGCTCGCGATGTTCGGCCAACATCATCGCGATGGAATAAGGCTCCTGACCGCTGGAACAGGCCGCCGACCAGATGCGAAGCACCGGCGCGGTAAGCTTGGGCACCACATAAGGCAGCACATGGGTGTGCAACAGCTCAAACGGCGTGCGATCACGAAAAAAGGAAGTTTCGTTTGTTGTCAAAGCTTCCACCACCTGCTGGATCAGCGCCTCTTCCTTACCATCACGCAAAGCAGCGGCCAGTGCTGCCACATCTTTGAGGCCTTGCGCGCGTGCAATCGGCAGCAGGCGCGTATGCACCAAATAGCCTTGCTCCGCAGCAAGGCTCACCCCGGAGCGCTGCTGCATCATCTGGCGCAAAAAATCAAAATCTTCCGGCAACAGAGGAATTTGTGGGTCCTCCCTCATTCCAGCGCCCCCTGACTCAGGCGACACAGGGTCTTCGCCATCTGCTCCATCGGCACAACCGCGCTGCAAAGCCCCGCCTCGGCCACCGCACCTGGCATGCCCCACACCACGCTGCTCTCGCGGTCTTGCGCCAGCACCGTACCCCCGGCCTCCACCACCTGACCCGCACCTATCAACCCATCCGTCCCCATCCCGGTCAGCATCACCAGCATCACCCGCTTGCCGTATAGCGCAACCAGGCTGCGCAACATCGGGTCCACCGCCGGGCGGCAGAAATTTTCCGGGGGCGTGTGCGGCGTTTGCAGCACCACGCCCTGGTCTTTTTCTCGCACCAGCAGCATATGATGGTCCCCGCGCGCAAGATACACATGCCCTGCCTGCACACGCATCCCCTCTTCCGCCTCATGGCAGTGCAGACCACTGACCGTACTTAAATTTTCGGCCAAAAGCGTGGTAAAGCGTGGCGGCATATGTTGCGTAATACAAAGCGGCACACGCAGCTGCTTGCCTTTTAGCGCTCCAAACAGCGTATAGAGTGCTTGCGGCCCACCGGTAGAAGAACCAATGGCCAGCACTTCCGGTCGCACCGTGGGGGCAGGGCGCAACGCAAAGGCCTCATCCTGCTGCCCAGCCCGCGCCTTACTCGCCACCTTGGGCGCATGCAGGGTCTGCACCATCGCCAAACATTCCTGCAAAAAGGCCGCAAAACGCTCCGTATCCCCAAAAGCAGGGCGTACCATGCAATTGGAAGGGCCAAGTGCTAACGATTGCATCAATTCCGAGGTAAGCGTGCTCGACTCTTCGGTGAGCAGCAAAATCTTCATCTTAGGCCGCATCCGACGCAACATGGCCGCATGTTCAGGCGCGCTTTCCGCCACTTCGGCGTCTAACAGCACCACATCGGCGTCCACATGCCCTTCCCCCTGACGCTCCAGCAAGCGCAGCGCCATGGCGATATCGTGCACCATCGCCGTCAATACCAGCCCCGGCTCCTTCTCCAACGCTTCGGCCATCTTGCCGCGGCGCATGGCCGACCCTTCTATCAACAAGACTGAAAAAGAGGAGGTCATCGCTTAGATCAATCCAAGCTGTGCGAGTTTGTCGGCGACAATCGCGGCGTCGTAAGGCTTCATAATATATTCATCGGCGCCGCAGGAAAGCGCCTCCATGATCTTGTCCGTATCATGTTCGGTCGTGCAGAATATAATTTTGGTCTGCGCGCCATCCTTGCTCTGACGAAAGGCGTGCAAAAACTCCATCCCGTTCATCACCGGCATATTCCAATCCAATAAAATCACATCCGGGCGCTGGTCCGCGCATCTCTCCAGCGCTTGCTGCCCATCTTCGGCTTCCATCACGGTAAAACCAAGCGCTTCCATAATCCCGCGCGAGACACGCCGTACCACCTTGGAATCGTCGACAATCAGTGCAACACTCATGTTTGACGCAACATCTCTCGTGTTACTGGGCCGCGAACAAACGCTCAATATGCAAAATGACCAAAATTTCGCCCTCCAGCCGGTACACGCCAGCCGCCATATCGCGCCATTTCTGCTCCTGATTGGGCGGCATGGATTCCATCTCATCCCGCGGCAGGCTTAACACCTCGCCCACATCGTCCACAATCAGGCTATATTGCTCCTGGTCATGCTCCACCACCACATACATCCGCTTTTGCCCCTCTTCTGCGGGGTCGTAGCCCAAACAGTGTCGCAGGGAAATGAGCGTCACAATACTGCCGCGCAAATTCATGGCGCCCTCCACGTAAGGTGGCGCCAGGGGAATCGGTGTCAGCTGCACCTGGCGCATCACATCATGCACCGAAAGCACCGGAATGCCAAAAAGCTGCGTGCCAAGACGCACCGTCACAAATTGCTCTCGCACCACTTCCTGCGGACGCGCCAGCGCCCCGGAAGAAGAAAGAACCAGATCCGTACCCGGTGTTGCCATCTATGCCGCCTTTTGCTCTTCAATGCTGGAGGTTAAAATTTCTGCCACCGTTTCCACCAGCTTACCACGGTCCGATTTGCTCAAATAGCCATTAAAGCCCATCGCGCGAAAATCCCCGAAATCCGACTGATCATGGGAGGTCAGCGCCACAAAAGGCAGATGCGCCAGCTGCGGGTCTTCGCGACAAGTTTGCATAAACTCCACCCCATTCATTTCCGGCATATCAATGTCGGTAATCACTACATCAAACAGGCCGCCTTCTTCCCCCCGCAAAATCTCCAGCGCTTCCATCGCATGCTCCGCAGTGGTCACCTGATAATGCTCCACCACCAGCACCGGCTTCATAAATTTGCGGAAAAACGGGCTGTCATCCACCAGTAGCACCCGTGCACGCACCTCGGCGTCCTGCGGGCTAGTGCTCTCACTTGCCTGCTCCAGCCACTCTTTAAACACGCGCGAGAAGAACTGGCTCACATCAATCAAATCGGTCGTCATCCCCTGCACCACCATGCTGCCAAGCAAGCCGCTTTCATCCCCAGGCGATTGCACCTTCATCGGCTGACGCACAATATCCATGATTTCCTCCACCACAATGCCCATCACCTTTTGCCCGTCCACAAACACAATCACTTCATAAATACCCTCGGTGGGAAACTCGCTCTGCGGGTCCAGCGTGATCAAGCGCATCAGCCCGCCGCGATATTGCACCACACGAAAATCGCCGGACCATTCCACCGTGGCCATATCAATTTCTTCCAGCCGGGAAACCAACTCCAGCGGAATCGCCTTGGGCGATTTGCTCCAGGACTTAAACCACAGGAAGCTCTCCAGCGACTGGTCCTCTTCGGTCACCTCGGCCAAGGCCTCTTCCGGCGCTACCTCTGAAAGGGCGGTTGCCCCACT
>JANQHP010000007.1 GCA_028282625.1 Rickettsiales bacterium
ATGCAAGCGTAAAATTTTGGGTAGAAGGCGGAGCTGGCGGATGATGGATCATAGATGATAGATGATGGCGTGCGTGTGTATTTTAAATTTCGCTCAAGCGCCGCTAGCCTTACGCTTCCCTTGGTCGCTACTCGCGGGCTAAACGCTCGCTCCGGAAGAAGTACCCACGCACGCCATCATCTATCATCTATGATCCATCATCCGCCAGCTCCGCCTTCTACCCAAAATTTTACGCTTGCATAATTGCACATGGATATGTATGTTCGGTCATATGAGATAGGTGAGGAGATCGATTATGGAGCAACTTCGCATTGCGTGGGCTTCCCCCATCAACCCCCCGCTTCTGGAAAATCCCCCAAGCGATCATGCTCCTCTCATCAGCCAAGGCTCTCTTCATTTAGATATCACCCGTGACCCTAAAGATATCCAGCAGGCGCAAGCGTTGCGTCATCGTGTGTTTTTTGAGGAATGCGCGGGGCAACCTGCCTACGACACCAACGCGACGGCCTATGACGCCGATGAATATGATGCGTATTGCGACCATGTGATGGTTTACCATCAAGAGCCCGGCGGACCGCGGCAAGTGGTGGGCACCTACCGTTTCCTGCGCCCGGAAAACATGGAGCAAGCCGGCCGCTTTTATACCGAAAGCGAATTTGACCTGCAGGCGCTGCTTGAAAGTGGCCCCAAAAAACGCGCGGAAGTGGGACGCTCCTGCGTGGACCCGGCCTACCGCAACGGGCATGTGATCAAGCTCTTATGGCGGGGCATTGCCACCTACATGGACCAGCATGCGCTGGATATGATGTTTGGCTGTGCCAGCTTCCACGGCACCGATCCGCTTGTCCACCAGGAGGCCCTTTCCTACCTGCATCACTACCACCGCATGGAAGAAAGCGCTTGCCCTACACCGCTACCCTCCTGCGCAGCAAGCGTGCCGATCATTGCCAAAGAGGCGCTGGATAAAAAGCGCGCCTTTGCCGCCCTGCCGCCGCTGATTAAAGGCTATGTGCGCCTGGGGGCCCGCGTGGGGCTTGGCGCGGTGATCGACCCGCACGTGCAGACCATCGATGTGTGCATCGTACTCCAACGCCAGCATATCGCCGAGCGCTATTTCCACTATTTCACCCTCATGCAATAAACGCCCCGGAGGCCGCCGGCATCAAGAAGGCCACGACTTTTTTACCTGGAACATGCTCTCTTCCCGCCTACTTGGCCTCTTCCGTTTGATCCTGTGGCTGGCCTACACGCTGCCCGCGCTGCTACTTGCGATCCTCACGCGCTTCATCGCCCCCTATGCCTGGCATCGCGCGCTGATTCAGTGCTGGAGCCGCGGCACGGTGCAGCTGCTCGGCTTTCATACCAAGCTGCAGGGCACCCCCTTAAAACAGGGCGCGTGCCTGGTCTGTAACCACATCTCCTACATGGATATTTTTGTGCTGGCTGCCGTCGTGCCGGCCCATTTTACCCCCAAAAAGGAAGTGGCCTCCTGGCCTGGCGTCAATCTGCTTACCTGGGTCACCGAACCGATCTATCTGGACCGCACCCGCCCGCGTGAGGTGCCAGGGCAAATGCAGGCCCTCACCCGGCTGCTTCAAAAAGCACGCCCCATCGTGCTGTATCCTGAAGGCACCACAGGCGGAGGCGGGCAGGTGCTTCCCTTTAAAAGCAGCCTCTTTGCGCTGGCGCTGCCTGGTCCAGAAGATGCGGCCGCCGCGTCACCAACCCCTATTCAGCCGGTCACGCTTGCCTATACACACTGCAATGGGGTGCCCCTAAAACTTCAGGAAACCTCGCCCATCGCCTGGATCGGCACCACCCCGCTTTTGCCGCATCTTTGGTCGGTATTCTGTACCAAATCCGTGCAGGTCACGCTGCAGTTTCATGACCCCATCACACCCACACCCACGACCACCCGCAAACAGCTTGCCCTTGGCAGCGAGCAGGCCGTGCGTGCCGGGCTTGAAAAGGCCCTTAGCGGGAAAGATAACGCCGCGTAAACCGTGCGCCAAGCCGGGTCAACACTTCATACCCAATCGTGCCGGCCCAGGAAGCCACCTGGTCCACGCTGGTTGCCTTGCCACCTAGCAGCACCGCATCCAGCCGGTCCTCTGCACGCAACACCGCATCTGGCAGATGCGTCACATCCACGGTGATGAGGTCCATGCTTACGCGCCCTATCACCGGGCAACGCGTGCCGGCAATTTCCACACATGCCCCGGAAGAAGAAAGGCTGCGGAGATACCCATCGGCGTAGCCGACCGGCAGGGTCGCCACCTGGCTGCCTTTGGGCAACGTGATGGTCGCGCCATACCCCACCGAGCCCTCCTGCTGCAAGGTCCGAATTTGCAAGATCGGGGCGCGAAGCTCCACCACCTGCTGCCACAAGGGCCCTTGAGAAGGCACGCTGTGAATGCCGTAAAGCGCGCATCCTGGGCGGACCAGATCGTAATGATAGTCGCTTCCAGCCGCACACCCACCTGAATTGGCCAGGCTAAAGGGCAACGGCGCAAAGGCTTGCTGAATCTGTGCCGCACGTGCAAGCTGGCAGGCATTAAGCGGATGTTCCGGCGTGGCGATGCACGCCAGATGGCTCATCACCACACGCACATCCAGCTCCGGGGGCAACCCGTTTTCCACGAGCGCCAACGCCTCTTCCATCGGCAGACCCAGGCGGTGCATGCCGGTATCCACATGCAGCAGGCAAGGCAGCGCGCGCTCCCGTTGCTTGGCATGGTCCCGCCACACGGCGATCTGATGCAAGCTGTTAAGCACGGGCAGCAGCGCTTTTTCCGCCGCCATGTCCGCCTCTTCTGCGTCCTGCACGCCATGAAAAAACATGATCTCTGCCTGAGGAAGCAGCCCGCGCAAACCAAGCGCCTCCTCCAGATGCGCCACAAAAAAGCGGGTGCAGCCTTCCTGCCACAAGCGCGTGGCAATTTCTGCTACCCCCAAACCATAAGCATCCGCCTTGACCACCGCCGCGCACGAAGCCGGCGCCACCCGCGCACAAAGCGCGCGATAGTTCGCTGCCACCGCCTCCAGATCAATCGATAACACCGCAGAGGAGGAAGACATATATCGGGACCTAAACCGGATTAGTTGAAATTCTCGGCGTAGGATTTTGGCCGGATACGGCGGGTCGCGGTTTCCACCAATTCCACCTCAATATGGTGCGCCTTCGCATAATGCAGCGCGGCTTCCTGCGTCTCAAATTGCAGCACCACCTGCTGCTGCATATCCGTCGAGCCGTTCCACCCCATCAGCGGATCAATAACCCCTTCCCCTTCAGGAGCAAACTCCAGCACCCAATGCTTGGTCTTGCCCACACCGGACTGCATCGCATTTTTCGTCGGTTGGTAGAGGCGCGCTTTTTTCATCCGACCTGGCTCCTTCTTTTTGACATACCCACCCGTTACCTATACTGCGTTTTATGCCTGCCGCGCTACTGAAAAATGCAGCAACTCCGCCAAAGCCTCCCGGTAGGCGTTTTCAGGAAAAGACTCCAACGCCTCCGTCGCCTGTGCCACAAACCGTTTCGCATGGTCCTGCACCTGCTCCAAAATGCCGCTCTCTTTGAGGTAAGCGATCGCCTGGTCTAAATCTTCTGCCTGCTGCGTATCATGCATCACCCGGTGCCAAAAGGCCCGCTCGGTCGC
>JANQHP010000046.1 GCA_028282625.1 Rickettsiales bacterium
AAGACCCGCTTGCCGGACCCTTTCGCCTCGGCGCATTTCCCACGCTTGCAACCTATATTTTTCCCTCGCTGGTGCCGCAAATCACAGAAGCGCTGCCGCGTATGCGTCTGATTTTGGTGGAAGAAAAAACGGCCACCCTGGTGGATTTGCTCCGCGCAGGCAAGCTGGATGCGGCCTTGCTCGCGCTGCCGCTGCAAGAGGATGGGCTGGAGGAAACCGCGTTATTTGAGGACGCGTTTTTTGTGGCGACGCCGCCGGGACATCCTTTGGCAGAGCAGAAGCAGGTGACGATGGAAGATCTGCACACCCACAGCCTGCTGCTGCTGGAAGAGGGGCACTGCCTGCGCGAGCAGGCGCTGGAAGTGTGCCATATGGCTGGCATCGGGGAAGCGCAGGATGTGCGTGCGACAGGGCTTGAAACGCTCCGCTACATGGTCAAGGCCGGCACGGGGATCACGCTAATGCCCCATATTGCCATGAAACAAAACGAGGCAGGCATCTGCTACCTTCCTTTTGCTGAACCGGCCCCTTCCCGCACTATCGGCCTGGTGTGGCGGAAAACCACCCACCGAAAAGCGGCCATGGACCAATTGGTCGAGATGATGCGCGTTTTATAAATAACGCTCAAGCGCCACTAAGGCTGCGCTCCCACTTGGTCGCTACTCGCGGGCAGCGTGCCCGCTCCGGAGAGGTGCCCATGCATCGCCTTCCTCCGTCATACCGCGGTTAAACCGCGGTATCCAGCGCTCCTAACCCTTTCATTCTCGCGAAGGCGGGAATCCAGGGGCCAGGATGTAAAAGGTTATGATCTGGATTCCCGCCTACGCGGGAATGACAACATAAGTAGACATGGATCCCGTGGTCGAGCCACGGGATGACGATTGGGTGGGTGCGCTCTTTATAAAAAGGGGGTCTTAACCCCCTTAAACCCCCGCCCGCGCATGGGCGCGGCGTCGCTTCGCTCCTAGTCGCGCACGATGTGCGCTCCGGGAGGTATCCACGCCACCGTCTTCCCCCTTTGATCCAGGAAGGCTTGCAGGGAAAGGTGGAGTAGGGTATATATCACTATTACGGTATAAGACAGCGTGAGGATCAAGCGATGACACGATATTTCATGGTGATGTGCACGGCCCTATTGTTGGTGGCGACCACCGGATGCGTACGCAAGCAGGAAGAGCTGAAAAGCCCTTGCGTGGGTGCCAAAGGCAGCCCGTGTGAGCGCGTGCCCGCCAACGCCCACTGGATGGGTTAACCCGCCTTGCAAGCCGCAGGCTTGGCATTGTGCGGCCGACACGTTTGGCCACAAGATAGGCCAAAGGGTGTGTAATTCATGGCGGTCTATACGCCTCTTTCAAAGGACGAGTTAGAACGTGCGCTTGCGCCTTATGGGCTAAAGCTAGAGCGTTTTTCAGCCATCCCCGAAGGCATCCAAAACACCAACTATCTGGTGCAGGCAGCAGAGGGCATTTTCGTGGCCACGCTGCATGAACCCTACGACAGTGCTTCCGACCTGCCCTATTTTCTTGGGTTGACCGAACATCTGGCGTTAAAAGGCCTGCCTTGCGCCCGGGCGCTTAAGCGCAGCGATAACGGTGAAGCGATCTCGAAGGTTAAGGGCAAGGATTTCACCGTGGTCACGTTTTTAGAAGGGACGTGGCCACGTCGTGTTACCAATGAGCATGGTGCGCAGGTCGGGCGTATGCTGGCGCAGATGCATCAGGCCGGGCAGGATTTTCGCCCCAAGCGCCTGGATACCGGGCCTACGCGCTGGCAGCAGCTTTATGCGCAAACCAAGGGACATTTTGATGCCATCTTGCCTGGTTTGGAGGCGCAGGTGAGGCAAGCGCTGGATTATCTGACCACCCATTGGCCTGCCACCCTGCCTCACGGGCCGGTCCACCGGGATTTGTTTCCCGATAATGTGTTTTTTGAACAAGGTCAGATCACCGGCGTGCTGGATTTTTATTTTTCAGCCGATGATCTGTGGGTTTATGATCTGGCGATTACGCTGGTGGCGTGGTGCGGCAAGGAAGAGGGGAGCTTTGATGCCACATCCTGGCAAGCGATGTTAGCGGGTTATGAAGCGGTGCGTGCGCTTTTGCCGGAAGAAAAAGAAGCGCTTGCTATCTGTGTGTTGGGTGCGATCCTCTGGACCCTTTTTACCCGCACCTTGGACCGCTTGCGTCAAAAAAATGCAGCGATTTTAGAGCAGAAAGATCCACTGGAATATGCCAAAAAACTTCAGTTTTTCTTGCAGGAAAACGAAGGCAAGCGCTTAGCAGGTCCGCGTTTTGGGTCGAAGGGTGCTATTTGATCCAAAATTGTATCAAACTTATAGCAAAATTTAATTAAACTATTTAAATCAATAACTTACTTGACATTGCCTTTTGGGACGTGTAAAGCTAAGGTGAAGTGTGTGCGCAAGCGTCTTGGTATGGAAAAGCTTGGCGATGCGCGGGCAGGTAGAAACGTGTTTTAAGTGCCGAAAAAGGAGGCCATTATGTTACAACATTACATCACATCACATCAGACATCATCCAACGCACCATCCGGGCAACAATCAGGGTTCACCCTGCTTGAATTGCTGATCGTGGTCGCGATTTTGGGTATTCTAGCCGCGGTGGGGATCCCGCAATATCAGGGGTACCAGGCGCAGGCCAAGGTGAACGCCACGCGGAATATTCATTCCAATATTGTGACCTTTGCGGCGGCAGAATTTGCCAAATGCTCGCTGGGTGCGACCACGATCATCAACGGTACGGCGTGTACCGCCACGATTGATGCACAATCTGCGGCACTGGCGGCTTATGCTGCGTCGCAAGGCTGGACGAATCCTTATGATGTTTCTGCGGCCACCGTGCTGGATGTGGCTGCCGTGCCGGGTACGCCGGTAGAGGGTTCCACCTATCTGGTGGATGATGGTACGGCCACCATTACGGTTTCCACCTACTGGAACGGTGGAAACACGTCAGCCACCGTGCTCAAAGAATAGCACGTAAAGCCTTCCTTGGGAGTGGTGAACCTGCTGCTCCCAAGGGCAAAGGGCAGCCTCACCCCCTGTGTTGTTTGCCCTGATGCAAAAGGGACACACAGGGGGTTTTTTATGATCGTGTGGCTTTAAGCATTGCTGCGTGGAATAGGCCGGGGGGAGAGAGAAGAGAGATGAAATTACGCCGAACCATCCTTTGTAACCGGGCCCAAGCGCGCCCTACGCCACGCGGGTTTACCCTGGGGTTTACCCTACTGGAATTGCTGCTGGTGGTTTTGCTGCTTGGGATTTTATCGGCGATTGGTGTGCCGATTTATCAAGATTATATTACCTCAGCCAATCAATCCCAGGCGGAAAACAATCTGCGCGCGGTGTTCCTCAAGCAGCAGGAATATTACGCGAACAACCAGAGCTATTATAATAGCGGCGCGGTGTGTGGGGATCACGCGGCCAGCATCAATACCAATCTGTTTGAAGGGCAGCACTATCTGACCGACCATGGGTATAGCTACTGCATCACGCAAACGGCCGGCACGGATTTTACCGCACGGGCACAAAATGCGGATGGGTCGGTGGTGTTGACGATCAACCAGAATCAGGTGACCAATTTTTAGTCGGGGAAGAAAGATGAAGCCACATCTACCATATGCAAAGGATCAAGTGCAGGGCAATATCCTGGTGGCGACCTTGCTGCTGGTGCTGGTGATGAATTTGCTTGGGATTGGCGTGATGCAATCGGCACTTTATGCCTCCAATAGTGCGCGCTTTGAGACGGTGGATACCAAGACCTTCCACGCGGGTGAGAGCTGCGTGCAGCAGGGCATTGCCTGGCTGAAGAGCCAGACGACACCACCGGCGACGCTGCCACACGTGATTACAGAGAGCTCGCTTAGTCATCTTTATAGCGGCGGGGAGACGGCGGATATGCTGCTGAAGCTTTCGGGCTATCGGTATGATTGTACGATCAATGATCTGGCGGTGAAGCTGGTGGAAGAGGGCATGCAGGGTGTGGGGAGTGATATCACCAGCCATAGCGCTTATGCCAGTGCGACGGACGCGCCGCGTTACTATTATACGATTGATGCGGTGGGTTACGGGCCGGACAACACCCAAAAAACCATCCAAACCATGGTGTCGGTGGAGTATTAGAGGATGATGCGCGCTCTTACCCTTTGCTTGATTCTAGCGCTAGGCCTGCTGCCTACGGACGGGCAGGCTTGTACCATGGAGGCGATGCCTTTTGGCGAGAGAATCGAGCGTGTGGTACCGGTCTACGGGCTGGATGAGCTCTATGATCCCAATGCGACGGAAGTGAGGCTGGTGGGCCGCGGGCATGATTGGTGCAGCACCATGCCGCGCCATGTGCAGATGGAGTGGATCTTCACGCGCGGTGTGGTGACAGGGATGGCCTGGCAGCAAGCAGGGGATGCGGCGTTTCCGCTGCAGGTGCTTGCCGAGCAGTGGCTGGGAGCGATGGAACGCGCGCCGAACCTGCAGAGCCAGGCGATTTTGGACTATGCCTGGCCGGTGACGGACGGCAAAGCCTTTCATTATCGTCGCGACGTGAGCGGGACCAACATGCGCGAGCGGATTTTAGCGATTGATGTGGCGCACACACGTGCGCTTGAAGGCGGCATCACCGATTGCTGCGACTTGGACCGTGATGGAGCGCCGCGATGAGGGGTGTTCTGTACCGGCTGTGCTTCATGGCACTTTTGCTTGGTGTGCTTGCCATGCCTGCTTTTGCCAAGTCACCGCCACCGGG
>JANQHP010000065.1 GCA_028282625.1 Rickettsiales bacterium
AGCGGCAAATAGGGCAACACACCGGTGCCGCCACCGCTGCTATCGAGCAGAATTTTATCGGTGCCTTGCAAGACTGCCTCCATGGTTTCCAAATACAGGCGCTGCTTGGTGACTTCTTCGGCACCTTTATATTTCTCATAAATGGAAAGGAAACGGTCCGCCTCCCCTTTTGCGTGGGAGATCACCGCTTCGCGGTAGGCTTCGGCTTCTTCTACGATACGGGCGGCTTCACCACGTGCGCGCGGCAGAATATCGTTGCGATAGGCTTCGGCACGGTTGATCTCGCTTTCCTTATCCGTTTTCGCGTTTTGTACGTCGCGGAACGCATCAATCACCGGCTCGGGAAGCTCCACCGGGCGAAGCTGCAAGCGTGCGACTTCGATACCGGCCTGGTAGAAATCCAGGCGCTCTTGAATGATGTTGCGGGCTTCCTGCTCAATCGCACTACGCTGTTCGGTGAGCGCACCGGCAATGTCGGTTCGACCTATTACGGCACGCATGGCACTTTCGGCCAGGGTTTTGACGGTGTTTTCAGGGTCAAAGACTTTAAAGAGATAGTCGGCCGCACTCTTGATTTTCCATTGGACGACAAAATCCACATCCACGATATTTTCATCGCCGGTCAGCATCAGGCTTTCTTCGTAGACCTTGCGTGCCCGCTCACCTCGACGGGTGCCGCCGGTGCGCACGCCCACTTCAACGGTATTGATCCGCTCGACCGGTACAATTTCCACCCGCTCAATAGGATAGGGCAGGCGATAGTTCAAACCCGGCATGGCCACACGGTGGTATTCCCCAAGACGTAGCACCACGCCTTCTTCTTCGGTATCTACCATATAGACCCCGCTGGCAAGCCAGATGAGCAAAGCCACAATGGCAATGGTGATGACCGAAAACGCATCCCCCTTGCCGCCGCCAAACATGCCGCGCATGCCCTCACGACCACGCTTGAGCAAATCTTCAATATCCGGCGGTGGGGTGTTTTTCCCTCCGTTTTTGCCAGGCCCACCAGGAGGCTTTCCTCCACCCGAAGGCGGATGGCTCCACGGGTTTGGGTTGCTGTTATGTAACGAAAGGAAACGAGAAAAATGATGTGCCATGATGGAAAATAACGCTGTTTGATTTTGGACGAAAGCTGCTTTGGGGTGCGTGATACGCTTGACCTGGACGATACAAACCCGATAGAACCTTTCTACTCCACCCAACGCTTATAGAAGTTGGGCCCCTTTTTTGCAAGCCAGAACGCACCATGACGACGACGCTTCCTCCTTTTTCTCCTTCTTCGGCTGATGAACAGCGTATCTTGCGTGCGCTTGAGGCCGTTTCTGTGGACACACTTTCCGGCTCGCCCGTGGAAGCGGGCATGGTGCGCTCTATCGCGTGCCACGGCGACCAGGTGGGTGTGGTGCTCCAGATGCAGGACTCGCTGACGCAGGCGCAGGCAGAGGCGGTGCGCGTGGCGTGCGCGGAAGCGGTGGAAAGGCTGGAAGGGGTGACGCGTGCGACGGTGGTGTTAACGGCGGATGTGGCACCTGCATCGCCGCCGGCTGCTCCTGCGGAGCCCCCCCCGGCGGAGGCACCGGGAGCCGCGCCTGCGGGCCGTCCTAAACCGCCTACGCCGAAAAAGCTTGAAGGGGTGCGGCATATCGTGGCGGTGGCCGCTGGCAAGGGTGGTGTGGGCAAGTCGACCATTGCGGCGAACTTGGCGGTGGCGTTTGCGCAGCAAGGATTGCGGACCGGGCTGGTGGACGCGGATATTTATGGTCCTTCGTTGGCCCGGATGATGGGGATGGAGGGCAAGCCCGAGATCGAGGGCAAGCAGATGGTGCCGCCCACGCATCATGGGGTGCAGGTGCTTTCCATGGGGGTGCTGACCGAAGAAAACAAGGCGCTGGTATGGCGTGGGCCGATGCTTTCCAAGGCGCTTTCCCAGCTGATGCTGGGCGCGCGTTGGGGGACTTCGGCGTCCCCTTTGGATGTGCTGGTGATGGATATGCCGCCTGGCACGGGGGATGTAGCGCTTTCGCTGGCGCAGCGTTTTACCCTTTTTGGCGTGGTGATGGTGAGTACGCCCCAAGACGTGGCGCTGATGGATGTAGCGCGCGCGGTTTCCATGTGCCGCAGTTTGAACGTGCCTCTGCTGGGTGTGGTGGAGAATATGGCGTTTTTTGATGATCCGACCGGTGGGCGTCACTATCCTTTCGGGCAAGAAGGGGTGAAGCGGTTTTGTAAGGAGCACGACGTGCCGCTCTTAGGAGAGATACCGCTGGACGCGCGCCTGGCTGCAAGCGGCGATGCGGGCGTGCCCTTTGTGACAGCATATCCGCAAGACCCAACCAGCCAAATATTCACGGCATTAGCCCGCCATCTCACGGATAGTTTTTAGAAGGGGGGCTGTTTTGATGAAACAAGGTTTTTTTGTTTATCTGTTTATGCTGGTATGGTGCCTTACATTATATGGGGATGATGCGATGAGTCAGCCAAAGGATCCATCCACGCAAGATGGTGCGATGGAAGTGGATCTGGATTACAACCATTTCTTTGAAAAAAGCCTTAAGCTGCAAGAGTTCCACAGCAAGCGTAGGATTGATGTAAACACGCTCCTTACGATGCGAGAAGACAAGAACACCATCATTCTTGATGTACGGGATAAGGATGACTATGACTGTGTGCATATTGAAGGGGCGCGCAATCTGGGTGTTGGCAAAATGGATGGGGACTCTCTTGCGGCCATCATTCCCGATAAAAATACACGCATTGTGATTTACTGCGATAATGCGCTGGAGCCCTATCCGGTTAAAATGACAGCGCTGGTGCACCATGCTTTCCCTGTGATGTATGAATATGGGTACCATAATCTTTACGAACTGGAACCACTGAGTGCTCGTGTGCACAAAACGCGTATGCTGGACGGGACAAGTGATGATTTGATGCAAATACCTTTTGTTTTTTCGGCCCAAATCCAGAAGGATCCCTTTGACTCTCGTCTATCTGGGACCTGTGTTCGCCTATATCGAACCTATCGGGATTATCACGCAGAACATACAAAATAGCTATCTATTGCAGGAAAAAAGGCTTGAGCCTACGGGCACTTTAAAGATGCGATTTACACGCGTATCTCTTTTGTAGAAAAACGCTTTTTTGTGCTGGTGCTTCCTTTAGCTTCAAACGTTGTATGACGAGCTGGGCCTTGCAACGTCCCCCTGTTGTGTTATAACGGACCAATCATGGAATAGGTAAAAAAGGAAGCCGTGTGCGACTCGCAATTTGGACGTTATTGGTGATTGGTGTGGTCTATGTGCTTTACCTGGTTTCGGTGCCCAAAGAGGAGATATCTGGAGACCAGGCGGATGTGACAAGCGATGCTGACATGGTGGTGGCCATAGAAGATGGGGCGTCAGATGTTTCTAATGTTTCTGACCAAGGGGTTGAAGCGTTGCCCGTTCAGGCTGCCCCGGCAGATCAAAATATTGCGGAGACACCGGCGCAGAGAACAGATGCGCAGGGAACAGACGCGCAGGGAACAGACGCGCAGCAGCAAACGGACGCGCAAGAAATGAGGTCAGACGCTGCCGCGCCGCAGGCTTGCGCTGCCTTTGGCTGGAGCTTGTACCATTGCAAGCCTTACACATGCAGCATCCCGCATCCTACCCAGCCGAATTTTACCGTCGATCACGTAATTGTGGGCATGCAGGAAGATGGAAGTTGCTTGCATACGCAAACCTTGCCGCTGCCTGCAGCAGAGGGCCAAGCCCCGGCTTCCGGCCTGATTACGTGCCGCTACAGTGATTCCATGCGGCACATTGTGGCGCGCCAGTTCGGTAGCGATGCGCCGCTTTCTCGCGCGGATAAACAGGCGCTGAGCCTAGCATTTGAAGAGGAATGCTCGGTTAGCCAGTAGTGCGCTAGAGAATCTCCTGCTTGGAGGCTTTGGCATCTTTCGTAAACTGCTCCAGCCCTTTGGCGGTGAGCGGATGCTCAAAAAGCTGGTCGATCACGTTGGGTGGGATCGTGCACACATCCGCGCCAATCACCGCGGCTTCGGCAATATGCCGTGGGCCTCGCACCGAGGCCACCAGCACTTGCGTGTCGTAGCCATAATTGTCGTAGACGGTACAAATATGCTCAATCAGTTCCATGCCATCCTGGCTGATATCTTCATGGCGACCGACAAAAGGGGAAATGTAGGTCGCGCCGGCCTTGGCGGCCAGCAGCGCCTGATTCAGGCTAAAACACAGCGTAACATTGGTTTGGATGCCTTGCGCGCTTAAACGGGAGCAGGCGGCAATGCCATCTGGGGTAAGCGGGAGCTTGATGACCACATTCTCGGCGATATCAGCCAAACGGTCGGCTTGCTCCAGCATGGTGGGCATGTCGGTGGCGGTGACTTCGGCGCTGACCGGCAGGGTGGGTACGGCCGCGCAAATATCTGCGATCACTTCTTTAATCTCGCGGCCTGATTTGGCAATGAGCGAGGGGTTGGTGGTTACGCCATCGACCAGACCCATGCTGGCTAGGCGCACAATTTCTGCTACGTCTGCGGTATCCACAAAAAATTTCACGGTCAGGCCCTCCTTAAAAAATGTCTCCATGTGGGGTTCTTTTATGCGATATTTGCGGGGTGGTTGCAATATCTATCTTCATAGGCAGCGCCTCTTGTGCCACCAGGTGTGGCGTGCGCATTTTTCACTTGAAAAACCTGCTGTAATTGCCTAGACACACCCCACAGACCAAATGCGGCCTATCTAAGTTAAAGCATGATAGCGCTGTTTCTTTCGGGCGGTTAGCTCAGCTGGTAGAGCAACTGGTTTACACCCAGTAGGTCGGCGGTTCGAACCCGTCACCGCCCACCAAAAAACCCTTATAAAACAACAAAAAGAAAATGCTCTCCAAATTTAGGGGGGTTGCGTCAACTTTTTGTTAACAACATGTGGCCTATAATTAAACCATGATACGTTGAAAAAGTAATTGTTGTGGCTGAAAAACCGTTAAACTTAAAACCATCGCCGTTGACGCAGAATCTGGCCAGTGATGCCACCATGGAAGATTTTGCGCGGGAGATCGTTGCCTCGGCGCAGAAGGATGGCCTGCCCATCCACACGGAATTCCGCCATGCGGTGGAGCCAGAATCGTTCAGCGCAGCCTATCAGGATCAGCCGCTGGAAGATGCGGGATTGCGCATGGAGAAAGACGGGTTTGTGCTGGTGTTGGATAGAGGGACAAAATCCGGCGATGCACGCCATGGCACGGTGGTTTCCGCCATTGCCGATCGCGCTGCCGATCAGTTTGCTGGTAAAGATATACCCGTGCTTTTCGTCAATGAAAGCGCCTTTGCTTCCGAAAAACCGGTAAGGCAGCGACTGGAAGACGCGCTGGTGGCAGAAAAAGGCCCGCTCTTTGATCAGGACTCCACCTTGCAGCAGAAATATCAGGAGAAATACGATGCGGTGATGGCAGAGAGGGAAAAGCAACTTGAAGAAAGACAAACCATCACCAGTCCTAAAGCATTGTATGAGCATGATCTGAAGGATCAGGGGCGCACTGGAAGAACCCTGGAATGGGCGTTGGATCAGTTTGGTTATAATGAATCTCTGCAATCGGAGTATGCATCCAAATACGATAATTATCGTGAAGCTCAGGCAGGAAGCGATGCATTTTATGCATCATTCGATAGCCCCAAAACCTTGTATGAACAAGAGTTAAGAGAAAGCATTGGAGCAGATCAGGTGACCGAGCGTGATTATTCTAAAGGGCTAAAAACCATCCTACGCGACCCCAATCTTCTGGTGGTGGCCAGCTCCACTTACGTGCACCAAAACAAACCACTAACACAGGATGCTTTGGCACTCATCCGCGAAAGCCAGGCATTGCATGTGCTGCCTGCCGGCAATGATGGAGAGATTCTGGACGTACAGATAGACGATGCGCTCTATCATGAAGGTCTGGTGGTGACCATCGGTTGGGCAGATGCACATCCAGATGGCTCGGTCACCATGCATGGACAAAGTACTGCAAATGGCCCTGCTTTTGCTATGCCGGTGCCAGAAGAAGCACAAGTGAAATGGGATGGCAAGAATCTCTCTCCGGCCGCAGGCACTTCCGCTGCCGTGCCGGATTTTGCCGGAAAGATGGCGGCAGTCATCCAGGAATATGGTGACTACCTGCCCACCGAACAGATTCTTTATGCCGCCATGGTCACCAGCGATCCAGTGCATCAGGCTGATGCTTATACCAGAACCTTCCAGAAACGGTCTCCCTGGGGAGATGACTTGGGCACGGCAACGGTAAGTTTTACGCCTGAAGATGTAACGTTGGAACACATCACCAACGATGCCGGCATGGCGTATGACCCTGCGCGTTCCGGTTTCGGCGTGCCCAATTTTGACAGGCTGGAAACATTGTTGCCGCATATGGTGGAACATGCTCAGCAGCACCCGGAAACCGTATCACAATCTGTACGGCAGCAGCAAAGCCTCACGCCCACCCGCCACACGCAGGAGAATGGCCTTTACCGCTATACGCTTACCATGGGCGAAGGCACGGCGCTTAAACAGACGCTGGAACTGGAATATATTCCCCAATCCGGAGACTTTGATGCAGGCCATGCGCGTGGATTAGGCGACAATGACGAAATTGAGGATAGAGGGCAGGTGTTTCTGGTTAGTCCTTCAGGTGTGAAGGTGGAATTATTCCCCAGCCAGAGGGGCGATCTTTCAGCTGAACGGCAAGCCGGCGCAACTTCTGCACCAAGTGGGAAAGCCACCACCTATGCTTTTGCCGGAAGTGACCTGGCGGGAGAGTGGCATGTGCTTACCACTCATCCGCTTTCAGAGCTGTCGCTGGAAGGAAAGCATCTGGCCACCCATGACATGGTACGGCAATTCACCAAGGAAAAAATCAACGCGCTGGAAACCCAACCCACGCCAGACCTTTCCAAGGCTGTGAGCTTCACGGAAAAGGAAGTAGCGCAGGAATATGCTGATTGGCTGGATTTTATCAAAGAGGGTGGCTTACATGAAGCACGGCCGCCACAACAGCCGCAACAGAACAAACCAGAACAACAAAAACTGGGTAATATCTTGCAACAGGAGAACTTGCCGGATGGGCTGGGTCTTCATACGATAGGCGTGCAGTTGGGTAATGAATCCAGCCAAAATATTGGCATGCATAATACAAAGAGCAATGCTGAAATTGAAAGGTGAAACACCCGCGAAAGAGGCACGATAGAAAAAGGTGGGAGTGCATTTCTAGCGGCAGCTTTTTAAAGCGCTTACCAAATTTTCTTGGAATTTGTAGTGTGGACACATCTTTATTGTCACCATAAGTCACAGAATCTATCAAAAGGAAATGTTACTTTTGGTAACAGGTAAGTGGCATCGTAATAGGGGGCGCAGAATACGCACCCTGCCTCACTATTTCACCACTAAATCACAGGGGGTGCAATGGACCAATGGGCGATGCAGCTGATGCCCTCGCTGTCTTTATCGTAGACGGGTGGGGTGGCGCCGGTGGTGCAGGTGCTTTCATTGTTGGTACCGGTGGTGGCCCATAGGCGGCCTGTGCTGGCAGATCCATCGTCTATTTTTCGATCGAGTTGCAAAGTTTCTTGCACACTCAAAATGGCACCAGAAATCTCGTTATCATCGGCACTGGTTTTCGCGGCAAAGGTAATCCAGTGGGCGTTGAAGGTATTGGTGCCATCGCTAAAGCCATTAAAGCGCAACCAGAACGCACCGTTTGTCATACGCGCAGAGGGGATATTGACCCCAGGTTCAAACTCCCCGCTGACCAGCGCGCCCGTATACACCGCATCCACTTCTCTGGCTCGATACAGATGTTCCCAGGCCAGCAAATCCTCATAGGCCGGTGGGCCCACACCGGTTTCGATGCGCCCATCGCCATCGCCATCGCTGGAAAGCGACCAGATGCTGGTCGCGTTGCTCATATCGCCTGGCAGTTGCTGATATTGCGCAAAAAAGGTTTCCACCGAATGTTGTTGGGCCAGCCATTGTACGGTGATGTGGTTGATCTCGGCTTGCCGAATAAGGTAGCGCCCACCCAGCACGCCGGTGGTTACAAAGGCAATGACGACCAACACAATCATGAGTTCGACAAGTGTAAATCCGTGGTTTTTTCGGGTGTTTTGAAGGAACATACGCGATAGAGGAAGGGGCTGGTTGTGCCGGGTTGCTGGAGTATTTTAAGGAGTATAAACGGTTACATGTGTTTACGCTATTGATTTTATGTGCGTAGCCTAGTATGTATACCCAACTATTTTACTCAGGAAAGGCCCTTAAGCCGCATTATGTTTATACAAACCGAACCGACACCCAACCCGCGCACGTTAAAATTTATACCGGGCCAGATCGTTCTGGATTCAGGCACCGCGACCTTTGTGGACGAAGAAAGTGCCAAGGCCTCGCCTTTGGCCGAGGCGCTTTTTGCCATTGCAGAGGTGGAAGGGGTGTTTTTGGGCCACGATTTTATTACGGTCAGCCGCTCTGAGAGCGCGGAGTGGGATGTGTTAAAGCCTACGATTTTAACGACGATCATGGAGCATTTTATTGCGGGCAAGCCGATGTTGCATCCAAGTGACGGCTCTTCTGCGGTGGTGGAAAGCAATACGGCGTCCGAAGAGGATGACCCCATTGTGCGTCAGATCAAGGAGCTGATTGATACGCGGGTGCGGCCTGCGGTGGCAGAAGATGGTGGGGATATTATTTACCGGAGTTTTCAAGATGGTGTGGTGGCGTTGGAGTTGCGTGGCGCTTGCTCGGGCTGCCCCAGCTCGACCCTGACGTTAAAAGAGGGCATTGAGAACATGCTGCGCTACTACGTGCCGGAAGTGAAAACAGTGGAGGCTGTGAGCGGTGCCATGCCGTAAACTCCTTCGGCTGCGGCCCCCTTAAATACTTGCAAAAAACGTGGGAATTCAATCATATATCTAGGGTTGTTTTATTTCGTTAATAAAAAACCCTAGGTGGCAACATTTATGGTTTACAAGAAAAACTATTACTGATATACAAGCGTCGAATTCTAGATTTAGAGAATAAAGAATCTTATAAATTTAAAAATGTGGTGGGATTGTGGTTATGATTTTTACGTGGACATCCAAATCAGCGGTCGCTGAAAAAGTAGCATTCTGCATTGGCTGTGCGGCTTGTTGCCTGGTTTCTTTTGCAAGCTTTGCCTCGGCGCAGCAGCAGGTGGATAATCAGAATCGTTATTACTATTATTATTACGAAGGGGATCAAGCTTCGCTTGTGGCCCCAGCGGATAACGATGCGTATTATCGTGGCCAGTATCGTGTGCCGGCTCCTGCGGCAAACAGTGCCAACATCGCTTCTCTTGGTGTGCAGCCGCAAATTCAGTATGTGCGCCTTCCAGATGGTCGGATTGTGGCGGTGATGCCAACGGAAACAGCCGCACAGATTGCGCCTCAAAGGGCCCCTCAGATGGCAGCACGTGTGGTGGCACCTACCGCGCCGACGCAGCCATCGTTACGGCAAGCGCTGCCGTTGCAACCGGCCGCGCCTGCGCCGGGCATGGTTTACAGCTACCCCGCTTACCAGGATAATGACGAATTGTATTACGGCTATGATACGGGTATTGCGCAACAGCAATATTATGATCCTTATCCTGCGGATACGGCCCCTTATGTGCCGGTGCCCGCGGATAACGACAGCAATTACTCCCAGGCAGACGATTTCCGCTTCGAGTTCTACGACTATCAGTAGCTGCGCGTTTCACGTGATTGGTGTTCGGTGCGCCGGTTTCCGTGCTCCGTCATCCCGTGGCCCATCCGCCTCCGCATGTCCTTCACTTTTAGTGAAGGACTGCTGCGGCGCGACCAAAGGCCACGGGATCCAGCATGATAGGCTCCCATGTTTTGCCTCTGGATCCCGCGATCGTCCGCTTTCGTACTGCGTACTTGCAGCGCGACAGGGGGTCGC
>JANQHP010000101.1 GCA_028282625.1 Rickettsiales bacterium
CGGCGTTGACCAACAGCCCAAGCAGGATCAAACACGCCGCCATGCTATGCAAGCCGCCCGCTCCCTCGCCGCCGAGGATCGCCGGCAGCGCCTGGGTCATCGCCTGCAGCACCAACGTCCCTTCTGCCGTTTTCCACGCGGCAATGCCCACCAGCAGCAGCACCCCGCCAAGCCCGTGCATCAAGCCGTAACGAAACGCGGCCCTGCGCGCGGCCTCCGTTCTACCCGCCAGCACCACCAGCGTGGAAGCAATCGCCAAGCCTTCCCAGTAAATAAAGAGCGCAAAGAGATCCTCCGCGTACGTCACCCCAATCGCACAACCGGCATAGATCAGCGACGCCGCACGTTCCAGCCGGTCGTTGCGATGCCAGGCAAAAAGCGACCCGGCCAAGGCGGCCAGCGCAAACACGGTCGCAAAAATCGGCGTATAAGCATATTCGGTCGTGTGGGGAAACAGCGCCTGGCTTAGCCCTTCAAACCCCGGCAACACGGAGTGAAACAGTACCACAAGCAGCCCGGCACATGCGACCAGAAGCGAACCGGGTGCGCGCAAACGGTCCGGCAGCAAGGCCAGCAGCAACCCGCCAAGAATCAACACCCACGCCGGTGAAGCCGTCATCATGCGCGCCCTCCTGCCTTTTTCCCTGAGACCTTCGCTTTGCCCTTTGAGGCATTTTGCTTGGTCTTCCCCTCACTTTGCTGTGTGTAATAATCTTCTGGTCGTTTCAAAAACACGCCCAAAAATTTGGAGACCACCACAATCCCCACACACGCCAAAAACCCATACCAGGCATAAAAAAACGACCACGCTTCCACCGCAAAATGCGGATGCAGCGTCACCGCAAATTCTGCGGCCAACACCAGCAGCAGTACCAACGCAAAAAAGCGCCAGGCCCGCCGCACACCGCGCCGCTTGGCATAATCCGGCTCAAGATAAGGCGAGTGTTGTGGAACAGGCTTATAGGACATCACAAAATTTCCTAGATAAATAAAATAGATTGCTGCGTAAAGACGGTGGCAAGAAACACCCAAAGGTCAGGCAGAAAAAAGCACCCAATCACACTGGCCGCCGTGATACAAAGCGGTACCAGCAAGAGCGCCGGCGCTTCCCCATGTGCCTTCTCCGTTTTGGCTGGCGCAAGGAAAAACGCGCGCCACAAAATCGGCAGAAAATAGGCGGCATTGAGCAGGGTGCTGAGCACCAGCGTCACAATCACCACCCCGCCACGTTCGGGCACCGCCTCCATCGCGCCCAGCATCATGTAATATTTGCTCAAAAAACCCACCGTGGGTGGCAGCCCGATCATCGAGAGTGCGGCAATCGCAAACGCACCCATGGTCCATGGCATCATGCGGCCGATGCCGTTTAGCTCGCCAATCGCCTTTTTGCCCGAGGCGGTATAGATCGCGCCGGCGGTAAAAAAGAGGGTGATTTTGGCCAGTGCATGCCCGGCAATATGAAAGGCGGCCGCCAGCAGCGAAAGCGGGGTCAGCAAGGAGGCAGCCAGCGAAATATAGGCCAGCTGACTCACCGTGGAATAGGCCAGAAGCCGCTTGAGATTGTCCTGCTTGAGCGCTTTCCAACTTGCCCACAGCACCGAAAAAGCCGCCAGATATACCCACCAGCCACCGGCCCAGAAATCCTGCAACACACTCTCATGCAAATGCGCAATCCCCACCGTCCCGCTGATCACCTTCAGCACGGTAAACACCCCGGCCTTGACCACGGCCACCGCGTGCAACAACGCACTGACCGGCGTAGGTGCCACCATCGCCGCCGGCAGCCAGCGATGCATCGGCACCAGCGCGGCCTTGCCGATGCCATAAAGCAGCAGCGCCAGCAATATGCCCGTTTCCAGCGCAGAAAAATGACCGGCAATCACCCCGCCCGCCCAAAAATCCAGCGTCCCGGTGCGGGTATAAATCCAAATAAGTGCGGGCAGGAAAAAGAGCAGCGAGCCACCGAGCAGCCAACCCAAATAGGTCACCGCGGATTTGCGTGCATCGACGGTGCCCTGATGCGCCACCAACGGAAACGTCACCAGCGTCATCACTTCATAAAAAAGGAACAAGGTCAGTAAGTTATCGGCAAACGCCATGCCTTGCGCTGCAAAAATCGCCAACGCAAAGCAGGTGAAAAAGCGCTTTTGGTGTTGCTCCTTATTGTGGTGCATATAGCCCGAGGCATAGAGATGCGTCACCACCCACAATATCGAAGAAACCAGCGCAAAAATCAGCCCGAGCGCATCCACCGAAAACGCAAGGCTAAGGCCTGGCAACCAAAAAAGCAGCGTGAGCGAGGGTGGGTCTGTGGGGATATGCTGCCACGCAAAAAACAGGTAGCCAACCTGCCACACCAGCACCCCACCCAGCAACACGGTCAACATATCCCGCGTATGTCGGTAAGAAAGGAGTGCCGCCCCCAGCGCTGCCGCCAAAGGCACAAGCAATACAACCAGCAGCGGCGCTTCCATTTACGGTACCTCCCTTGGGTAAAGCAACGGCATATCCACAAAGGAGGTGCCATAATAATGCGCGGCAATGCTCTCGGCCAAAGCTGCCGTCAAGCGCGTATCGAAACCGGCGTAAAGATTCAAAAAGCCCACCACCAGCAGCGGCACCAGCAAAAGAAGCGGCGCCTCCTTGACCTTCGCCGACGGTGCGCCTTCCGCACGCGTATAGGCCACCATCAGCAATTTCCCCATATAGCCAAGCGCCAGGAGCGACGCCACCAGCACCAGCGCCATCACCAACCATTGTTCGTCCTCAATCAACGCATGGAGCAACATCCACTTGCTAATAAAACCGGCCGTGCCCGGAATCCCCACCAAGCTGAGCGCTCCCAGCGTGCACGCGGCCATGGTCCAGGGCATCGCAAAACCCACACCCTGTATCTCATAAAGCCGCACGCTCCCCATACGCAGCAGCACACAGCCAAGCGCCATAAAAAGGGTCAGCTTGGCCAGAGCATGGTTGGCCATATGAGTCAGGCTTGCCGCCAGGCCCGCCTCGGTCACCAGCGCCACCCCAAGCACAATATAACCCAGCTGCGCCACACTGGAAAAGGCCAGCATCCGCTTGGCATTATATTGAAAAAGCGCAATGAGAGAGGCCACTACCATGCCTGAAACTGCCAGCACCAACAGCAAGGGAGAAAGCGCCATATCGTGCAAAACATAGGCCGGGGAAAGCACATCATAGACCAGACGAATCAACACATAAATGCTGACCTTCGTCGCCGTGGCCGAAAGGAAGGCGGCCACCGGCGAAGGCGCATAGGTATACGCATTGGTCAGCCAAATATGCAGCGGGAAAAGCGCAATCTTTAAGATCAGCCCAAGGCTTAAGAACGCCACGCCCCCCAGCACCGAAAGGTCCGCGCGGCTCACCGCCAGGCGCGCCGCCAAATCCGCAATGTTAAGCGTACCCGTTTCATGGTACAAAAAGCCAATACCAATCAATATAAAGGTCGCGCCCAGCGTCCCTAAAATCAGATATTCAAACGCAGCCAGGCGTGCCCTCCGATGCCGCCCAAGCGCAATCAAGCCGTAGGTTGAAAGCGAAGAAATCTCCAAAAAAACGTAGAGATTAAAAATATCCTGCGTGAGCGTGATGCCCACCAACCCGGCCAAACAAAGCAGCAACAGTGCAAGTGCCGGACGATGTTGATGCGGCAGGCATTCCTCCCGAAGCGCGG
>JANQHP010000106.1 GCA_028282625.1 Rickettsiales bacterium
GAGGGGATAAGGGGGGGGCACGGGATGACGGTGCAAAAACGGCGACGCCCCCCGTGAGGGAGGCGTCGAGAGGGTCACTAGCTTTTTTTCAGAGAACGAGCCTCCCCAATAATGGCATCAACAATTTGGCCAATGCTTTGCAATTGGGAGTCCGGATCAACCGAAAGCATGGCCTGAGTCTGTGCTGAGATTACCCAATGGACCAGCCCCGCAAAATTAAAGGATGCCCCACTGGATTTATTCAGAATCTCTTCCAAAGTATCAACAAACCTCTTCTGGTAAGGGTCGTCTTCGTGCTGATGTTTTTGAGCAAGTGCTTTCAACTCCTCTGGGGAGAAAAACTTTACTTCCTTCATGTCAGGCTCCTTTTCCCTCGCTTAAGGGAATGTCGTAGAGTCAGAGTAACCCACTTCAACGAAGGGGGGTATAAGGCATAGTTTCAAGGATAGCAGAGAGAGAGAGAGCTTCTGCAAGCATTAATTAATAATATGTTAGTGATTGGTTACTGGATGATGGAGGTGTTCCGTGTTCAGGGTTCCGTGCCTCGTTATGTTGTCATTCCTGCTTTAGGCAGGAATCTCACTATCCATGTTTTTTAGATGTTACAACAGAGATTCCCGACTCGGCCTTACAGCCTCTTTGGAATGACATTAAGTGCACCCCCTCACCCGGACACTGCGTGTCCACCCTCTCCCCCATGGGGGAGAGGGGATAAGGGGGCCGCGGGATGACGAGGAATATACCCCGTCATTCCTACCGTATCACCGGGCTGTCTTCGGGTGTGCGTTGGTCCATGAATTGCTCCAAGGCTTCCAGCAGTGCCTGGTTTTCTGGTTCCGTGCCAATGGTGATGCGCAGGCAATCGGGCAGGCCATAGGCCTGCATGGCGCGGACGAGGATACCGTGGGTTTTGAGGAACTGGTAGGCGGCCGTCGCACTTTTATCGTAGGCGGTGCCGCCAAGGACGGAAAGGTCCACTTTTTTGCCGCTGCTGGATTCAAACGTGCCGGGGAACTTCACCAGCACGAAATTGGCGACGCTTGGATAGACATGCAGGCCCATGCTGCTTAAGTCTTCGGTCAGGTTTTGACGCCATGTGGTGGTATGTTCCAACGAGCGTTTGACAAAGCCGATATCTTCCAGCGCGGCGATGCCGGCGGCCTGGGCCACGGAGGAGACGTTGAACGGGTCGCGTACGCGCTGCAGCGTTTCCACAATGGCGGGTGGGGCATACGCCCAGCCAAGACGGAGCCCGCCCAGGCCATAAATTTTGGAGAAGGTGCGGGTCATGACTACATTTTGGTGTTGTTCGACCATGCCCATGCCGCTGGAATAGTCCCCTGCGGTGACGTATTCGCCATACGCGGCGTCGATCACCAGGAGGACATGGGGTGGTAAGCCCTCGCGCAGCTGCCGCATTTCCTGCTTGGTGAGGTAGCTGCCGGTCGGGTTGTTGGGGTTGGCGATAAAGACGATGCGCGTGCGTTCGGTGACGGCGGCCAGCAATGCATCGACATCCGCGCGGAGGTCTTTTTCCGGTGCCTTGACCGGGGTCGCACCCACACGTTGGGCGGCGATCGGATACATCAAGAAGCCATGGGCGCTGTAAAGCACCTCATCGCCTACCGTCGCATAGGCCTGGCACAGCAGGGTGATCAGTTCATCCGAGCCGTGGCCGCAGACGATGCGGTCGGCGGAAATGTCGTAGCTCTCTGCAATCGCGTCGCGCAGGGCGTCGCACCCGGCTTCAGGATAGCGGTGCATCTTTTTGGTGGCGCCGCTTGCCGCGGTGATGGCTTTGGGGCTTGGGCCAAACGGGTTTTCATTGGAGGAGAGCTTGATGGGGGCATCTTTGCCGCGCAATTTGGACTTGCCGGGCACGTAGGGGGCGATCTCGGCAATGGTGGTCAGTCGTATGTCGGGTGTGTCCGATGTCATGGTGTGGTTGCTATTCCAAGGGAAGGAGCAACAGTTTACCCTGATTTGGTGCGTGGGGCAATATGTAGATCCGGAGGCAGGAGGTAGGGAGGGATAAAGAAGATGTGAAGTTAAGCACATTTTCTCTTCTGTACTCTTCCAAGGGCTGTGCTATAGTGCGGCCGCTTATGTAAAAACAACAAGGGAGTCGTGTGATGGAAGAGCATCAGGAGCTTGCGCGCCGGATGGAGGGTGCGGTGAGTGCGTTTAAAAAAGATTTATCCGGGCTTCGCACCGGGCGGGCTTCCACGTCACTGGTGGAGGGGGTCACCGTGGAGGCTTATGGCAGCCCGATGCCGCTGGAGCAAGTGGCCACGATCAACGTGCCCGAACCGCGGATGATCAGCTTGCAGGTGTGGGATAAATCCATGGTGGGCGCGGTGGAAAAGGCGATTTTAAACTCGGGCCTTGGATTGAATCCTGCGACCGACGGGCAGCTGGTCCGGCTGCCGATCCCCGATCTCACCGAAGAGCGGCGCAAGGAGCTGGCCAAGCTTGCCTCGCAATATGCGGAGAAGGGCAGGATTGCGGTGCGTAACGTGCGTCGCGATGGGATTGATCAGGCGAAAAAGCAGCAGAAGGAAGGCGAGCTTTCCGAAGATGCGATGCATGATGCGATGGAGGAGATCCAAAAGCTGACCGATGCGAAGGTCGCCGAAATTGATACGGTGCTTGCCTCCAAAGAGCAGGAAATTCTGACGGTATAGCTCACGCGGTTTGGATAACACGCACGCGATGGAAGTGCCACAACATCTGGCCGTGATTATGGACGGCAACGGACGCTGGGCCAAGACACGTGGTTTGCCGCGCATTGCCGGCCACCGGGAGGGTGCCAAAGCCGCGCGGGCCTTGGTGGAGGCGTGCATGGCGCGCGGCATTGCCTATCTGACGCTTTATGCGTTTTCCGCAGAAAACTGGCACCGCCCGCAAAAAGAGGTGCAAGAACTCATGGCGCTGCTGGTGGAGGCGCTGGAGCGCGAATTGCCGCGCCTGGTGGAGGCGGGTGTGCGGCTGAAAGTGATCGGCCAGCGTGAGGGTTTTACACCAAAATTGCAGGCGCGGTTGCAGGCGGCCGAAGCGGAGACCAGGGGGAATAAGGGAATGCAGCTTACGCTGGCACTTGGCTATGGTGCCCGGCAGGAACTGGTGGCCATGGCAGCGCAGGCGGCTGATGTTGGGCGAAGAGATGTTGATTTTACACCAGACAGTAGTTGGGTGGCGCGGCATCTGACTACCTGCAACCTGCCAGACCCGGATTTGTTGATCCGTACTGGGGGAGAGCAGCGCTTAAGCAACTTCCTATTGTGGCAGTTAGCCTATACAGAGCTGTATTTTTCTGCTACATTGTGGCCAGATTTTGGTGTGGAGGCGCTGGAGGTGGCTTTGCAGGATTTTGCGACAAGAGAACGCCGTTTTGGTGTAAAAACAACGTAGAATCGACCATAAAAACAGCAGAGAAAGGGGTTAAAAGGGTGGCAATCGACATTCCGGAGCAAGGGTTATATGTTGGCATATTGGACGATCGTCCGGGGCTTTATATAGGCTTGGAACAACTTGAATTTACCCAGCCAGATGGGGCGAAACCGTGGAAGATTGAGCGTTTTGAGGAACAAGATCCGTTTATCAACGAGTTATACCTTCACATGGCAGAAGAATCTAATACGTTGCCAGCACTCCTTTTTATTGATGGGAATCTGGCAGAAGGCCAACCACACGGGCTTGAGACCATTACACGTGCGCGGCTTGAAGTGGGGTATCAAGGCCCTATCGTTTTTTGTACCAGTGATACGATCAAGCAGGTGGCACGCAAGCACCCAGACCTTTTGAGGGAGCAGGTGGCCAAAAAAGATCCAGATGTTTTTTATGTCCATAAAGGAATGGATTTTAGGAGCGTGGCGATAGAGATTGTGGTGGACTTGGCCAACGAAGATCCGTTTGACCCAGAGCGTGTCAAGCCCTTGCATGAGGCCGCAGAGCATCTGGTACAAGCGCCGCCGGAAGGCGGCAGGGTAAGTTCTGTGTCAAAAGTGATGGCATGGATTAAGGATTTTCTCTCTGAGTATAAAGGTGAATCTGCCGGTAGGGGTTAGAGTTTAGTCGTGAGAGTGGAGCGAGTTTCAAGTTGCACGTGGGTGCTCCGTGTTCTGTGTTCTGTGTTCCGTCATCCCGCGGTCGGAGCCGCGGGATGACGTGTAGCCGTTTTGTATAAAAATATTTAATTTTCTTGCCATCTCTCTCTCTTTGCTAGACTCCTCCACATAGCGTAGTGGAACCCAAATGCTTGCAGCACGCAGCACCAACCCCGTTCCACCTTGCGTGGAGCCTGTTTCTCTACGACATTCTTTGATTGGAGGTGGTTGTTTTGACGTGGAATTTTGTGATCATTTTTATTCTAGGTCTTTTGACCAGCAATATTTGGGAACAAATCAAAAAAATCCAGAGCCTTTACCTTTCGTTGCCGGATGCAGAAAGTCCAAAGGCAAAGGAGAAGACGTGGAAAGCCATCCATGTCGAGAGTTTTTGGTTGGCTGGTTTTTTCATCCTTGGGGCCCTGGTGCTCTATTATGGGTACGTTCTCACCACTCAAGAGTGAGTGTATGACACTCAAACAATAAAGGGGGCTGATGATTTGGCTCCCTTTATTATTTTTACAGCATGGCATAGAAAAGCCGCACCACCCTTTTTCTTGCAAAATCAGCGCATGGTGCGCGCGTCGCGAAAAACCTTCCCCCGTTTAACGTTTTGTTAAATGCGGGTGCGCTAGACTATCAAATAGTACGCACTTAACGATCATACTTGAATTAGAATACAAAGGAAGATGCCATGGCGGTGACCGACTCAATAACCCTTGAGATGCTAGCGGACTGTAGCGCGCAGGAAATGGATGCGTGGCTTGCAGGAGTGGCCTCACCGGTGGGCATGTCAGGAGAAGTGCCCGCCCATGTCTTTAATGCCTACCGGATGGCCAACCCTGACTATACGCCGGATCTTTCTGCCTATCCTGAGCAATTTACGGGTCGAGATCTCTCGCACTACCATTTGGCGGGTGCGTTTGCGCGCGGTGGGAATTTTACCGGCACGGTTTTTGGTAACGTGGAAGGTACCGATTTGGGAGAGGCCGTGTTAAATCATGCGAATTTCACGCGGGCCAGTTTTTTGGCGACCAACATTACCGGCTCGTCGATTGAAGGCACGCGCTGGCCTGCTCATACGGGTGGGTTGGTAACTTCAGAGGAGCAAACTATGCAAATTCTTGCGCAGGTGGAGGCGACGAAGATTGGTCTGAGGATGGAAGATCGCGGAGCGCGTCCAGATTTGAATATGTCCGGCCACGCGATGCATCATGTGGCGCCTGCCCTGGAGGAAGAGGCGCAGCGTAGCTTTTAGGGGGATCCGTGTTTAGGGTTTCGTCATCCCGTGGTCCCGACCGCGGTATCCGGTGCTTTTCTTTCTTAGAAGCAGGGGTCTTAACCCCTGC
>JANQHP010000127.1 GCA_028282625.1 Rickettsiales bacterium
ACCTCCAAGCCCATGGAGCGCGCGGTGCCCGCCACCATCTGCGCGGCGGCAAACAAGGTGTGCGCGTTTAAATCTTCCATTTTTTGCTGCGCAATCTCACATACTTGCGTGGCCGTAATCGCACCAATACCATCCTGCCCAGGGCGCTGTGACCCTTTTTTGAGCTTCAAAGATTGCTTGATGAAATAGGAAACCGGTGGCAACCGCTTGATAAAATCAAAGCTACGATCCTTATAGGCATAAATCACCACAGGGATCGGGCCTTGCAGCCCTTTGGTTGCATCATTAAACGCCTTGCAGAAATCCATAATATTCAGACCCGCCTGACCCAACGCCGGCCCAACAGGAGGCGAAGGATTGGCCTGTCCTGCAGGAATCTGTAATTTGATTTGCTGTACGATTTCTTTTTTTGCCATCGCAAAAACTCCCTGCTAGCTCTCTTCTACCTGTGAAAAATCAAGCTCTACCGGTGTAGAACGGCCAAAAATAGAAACCGCCACTTTGAGCTTTTCTTTTTCTTCGTCAATCTCTTCAATCACGCCCACAAAAGACTCAAACGCGCCGTCAATAATACGCACGCTATCACCAATATCAAAGACCATCGCCTGACGCGGTGCCTCTTGCCCCTCTTCCACCTGCTTTAAGATACGGCTTGCTTCTGCGTCCGAAATAGGCGAAGGCGCACCTGCCTTGCCGCCCAAAAAGCCGGTCACACGCGGGATGTTTTTCACCACCTCCAGCGATTGATCGCTTAAATCCATCCGCACCAGCACATATCCGGGGAAAATCTTGCGCTCGCTCTCCACCTTCTTGCCACGCTTGACCTCCAGCACCTTTTCCACCGGCACAATCACCTGTTCAAAGGCCTCGGCAATACCTTTTTGCTGCGCCCGCTCCTCAATGGCGCGCGCCACCTTGTTTTCATGCCCGGAATGTGCATGCACAATGTACCAGCGATGTGTCACCTTTTCTTGCCCTATCTTTTGCTGCGCTAGGCTGTTTTCCATTGTTGCCATCTTCACCTATGCTAAAAACCCAAAACCCACTGCACTAGAGAAGAGATAATCGCATCCACTAGCAAAAAGAAGACAGCAGCAAGGGCGGATATAATAAGTACCATCACCAAAGATGCAAGCGTTTCTTTTCTGGTGGGCCAGGTTACCTTACTAACCTCCTGTTTTACCTCGGAGATAAAGTTCCCTTTTTTCGCTTTTTTCTCTGTTTTGGCCATCATTTTGCCTTCCCTGTACAACAATCCCTCATCAAAATGGCAGGGGCAGCAGGGTTCGAACCCGCGACCTGCGGTTTTGGAGACCGCCGCTCTACCAGCTGAGCTATACCCCTAAAACCCAAAAGCCTTGCTTAAGCCGCCAATTTCGCCTTGATCTCTTCGGCCACATTGTTTGGCACCTGCGCGTAATGCGCAAACTGCATGGTAAATTGTGCCCTGCCCTGGCTCATGGAACGCAAATTGCTCACATAACCAAACATGTTGGCCAGTGGCACCTTGGCTTTGACCACACGCGCATTCCCACGCTGTTCCATTTCCGACACCTGGCCACGACGGCTGTTCAGGTCACCGATAATGTCACCCATATAATCTTCCGGCGTCACCACTTCCACATCCATAATCGGCTCCAGCAAGCACGGCCCCGCACTTTCCATCGCTTCACGGAAGGCGTAGCGCGCCGCCAATTCAAACGCCAATGTGCTGGAGTCCACATCATGGTAGGCACCATCAAAAAGTGTGGCCTTAAAGTCGATCGTGGGGTAACCCGCCACCGGCCCTTGCTCGGCGGTTTGCACAATGCCTTTTTCCACGCCAGGAATATATTCCTTGGGCACGTTACCACCGGTAATGGTCTCTTCAAACACAAAACCAGCGCCTGGCTCTTGCGGCTCAAAGGTAATTTGCACACGCGCGAACTGACCCGAACCACCGGTTTGCTTCTTATGGGTATAATCTACCGTCGCAGGTTTGGTGATCGTCTCACGATACGCCACTTGCGGCGCACCGATATTCGCTTCCACGCTGAATTCGCGCTTCAGGCGATCGATGATAATCTCCAGATGCAGCTCACCCATCCCTTTAAGCACGGTCTGGCCACTTTCTTCGTCCGTGTAGACCTGCAGCGAAGGATCTTCGGCCACCAATCGGCCAATCGCCACGCTCATTTTCTCCTGGTCACCCTTGGTTTTGGGTTCCACGGCAATTTCAATCACCGGCTCAGGGAACTCCATCCGCTCCAAAATCACCGAGCTGTTTGGATCACACAGCGTATCACCCGTCGTCGTTGCCTTAAGCCCCGCGACCGCCACAATATCCCCAGCATAGGCCTCTTTGATATCCTCACGGTTGTTCGCATGCATCAGCAGCATCCGACCAATGCGCTCTTTTCTACTCTTGGTAGAGTTTTCCACGCTTTCACCGGCTTTGAGCACACCGGAATAGACCCGAACAAAGGTCAGCGATCCCACAAAAGGATCCGTCATTACCTTAAATGCCAGCGCAGAAAGGGGCTCACTATCCGTGCTATTGCGCACAATTTCTTCTTCCGTACCGGTTTTCACCCCTTTAATCGCCTCCACATCGGCAGGTGCCGGCAAGTAATCGACCACCGCGTCCAGCAATGGTTGCACTCCTTTGTTTTTAAAGGCGGTCCCGGTTAAAATCGGCACAAAAAGCCCTTGGATGGTCCCCGCACGAACCGCCGCACGCAGCTGCCCTTCACTGGGCTCATTGCCTTCTAAGTAAGCTTCCATCAATGCATCGTCAGCTTCCACCGCCGTTTCAATCAGCTTCTCACGATATTCTTCTGCCTTGGCTTTTAAATCATCGCGAATCGCCTGACGCGCATATTTCGCGCCGAGCTCTTCACCGCCCCACACCACTTCTTCCATGGTCACAAGGTCCACAATGCCTTCAAAATTTTCTTCTGAGCCAATCGGTAATTGCAACACGAGCGGATTCGCACCCAAACGGTCTACTACCATCTCCACACAGCGGTAAAAATCTGCACCGGTCCGGTCCATCTTATTAATAAAGCACATGCGCGGCACACCATATTTATCCGCCTGGCGCCATACGGTCTCCGATTGCGGTTCCACGCCCGCCACACCGTCAAACACAGCCACCGCACCATCGAGCACACGCAAGGAACGCTCCACCTCAATGGTAAAGTCCACGTGACCCGGTGTATCAATAATATTAATCCGATATTTCTTACCATCGCGCCCAGGCCAGAAGCATGTGGTTGCCGCAGAGGTAATCGTAATCCCGCGCTCCTGCTCCTGCTCCATCCAGTCCATGGTCGCACCACCGTCATGCACTTCACCAATCTTATGGTTTACACCGGTGTAATAAAGAATACGCTCCGTCGTGGTGGTCTTACCGGCATCAATATGTGCCATAATCCCAATATTGCGGTAATCTTCAATTGCAGTAGAACGCGGCATGGTATGCTTCCTGTCTTATAATAGTATCACGAAAAGAGCGTGCTACTTACCGCGCATCCACCAAAAAATCAAGGGGAAAAGGGAGAAAATGCCCCGCAGGCTATTTTGCAGCGAGCAAACCCTCCCACGTCGCGCACAGCGCTTCTAAATCCTCATGCAGCCAACAGGCGATCTTGACCCGCACCCCGCCTGCATATTGCGTATGTGAATCATATGCATAGACCTTCTCCAGCCCATGCTTGGCGTGGTAGGCATTGGCATGCGCAGCTTCCGCGTAGGTCGTGGTCATCATCTGCGTGTAACCCTTTGCCAGCAGCATTTTCGCGCGTGCCACGCCCAGCTGCGGTCCAATGCGCTGCCCACGGTACTGTGGGTCAATGTACAAGCTCTGAAATTTAGCCACTTTAGGCAGCGCCCCACCATTTCGCTCTTTAAGCAACGCGTCCACGGGCTGCCACACACCCTCTTTATAACTACTCGCCGCCCCCGCGCCCACCATCCGCTTACCATCGAGCGCCACCATCGCCACACGGTCGCCACCACTTACCAGCCCAAGCGTATGCGCCTCATCCTCTTCTGCGGATAGAAAATCCCGCCAGTTCTTCGCTACCTTCTCTTCCGTCACCGAAGGCGCAACCGCTGCGTAAAAATCGTAGCTTTGATACGCATCATGCCAGGCCGCGCACTCCACCGGCGCAAGCGCCGCAATATCCCCCACCTCAAGCGGGCGTATCACAATCTTAGGCACTGTTAACAAAGCGCCTTCTTGCGCGCTGCAATCTGCTCCTCATAACGCGCAAGGCCCAAATTGCCGGTCGCGCCTAGGTGCGTCTTGCCACGCAAATTCTGCTCCACATCCTGCGGCGCAAGCGTGCTTAAGCTCTCGCCCACCTCCTTATACGCATCGCGGAAGCTTTTGCCTTCCAACACGCGCGCATTGGTTTCATCCGCCGCAAAAATCTCTACATCGTCAAACGCCGCCTTCAGCCGTTCTTCATTGGGTGTGACATGCTCCATAAAGAGTGCTGCCATCTGCAA
>JANQHP010000178.1 GCA_028282625.1 Rickettsiales bacterium
ATCTCGCACCCAAAACCGCCGAGTGCATCAAACATGCGACCGAGCTTGCCACCAAGGCCAAGGACCAATTTGTGACCACCGAACGCTTGCTGCAGGCCCTTTGCTTGCTGGAGGGTTCGGCCAGCGCGCGTATCTTAAGCGATGCAGGCTTAACCGCGCAAAAGCTTGAAGCTGCCATTGCTGATTTACGCAAAGGGCGTACCGCCGATAGCCCGACCGCGGAGGCGCAATATGACGCCCTTGCCCGCTACGCACGCGATTTGACCGAAGACGCCGCAAGCGGCAAGCTGGATCCGGTGATCGGGCGGGATGAGGAAATTCGCCGTACCATGCAGGTGCTCTCACGCCGTACCAAAAACAATCCGGTGCTGATCGGCGAACCAGGCGTCGGCAAAACCGCGATTTTAGAAGGCTTGGCCCAGCGTATGGTCGCCGGTGATGTGCCCGAAAGCTTGCAGCGCAAGAAGCTGATGGCGCTTGATTTGGGCCAGCTGATTGCGGGGGCCAAATTCCGTGGGGAGTTTGAAGAACGATTGAAATCGGTGCTTGCAGAAATCACGGATGCGGGCGGAGAGGTGATCCTCTTTATCGATGAATTGCACACCTTGGTGGGCGCTGGAGCAAGTGAAGGCTCGATGGATGCCTCCAACCTGCTGAAACCCGCCTTGGCACGCGGCGAGCTCCACTGCGTAGGGGCTACCACACTGGATGAATACCGCAAATATATTGAAAAAGATGCCGCACTCGCCAGGCGTTTCCAGCCGGTCTATGTCGGTGAGCCAAGCGAGGAGGATACCATCTCGATCCTGCGTGGCATCAAGGAAAAATACGAAGTGCATCACGGCATCACCATTGCCGATTCGGCGCTGGTAGCTGCCGCCACCCTTTCGGCGCGCTATATCACGGATCGGTTTTTGCCCGATAAAGCCATCGACCTCATGGATGAGGCGGCCAGCAAGCTGCGCATGCAGATGGACAGCAAGCCCGAGGCGATGGACGAGCTGGACCGCCGGATCATTCAGCTGAAAATTGAGCGTGAGGCGCTCAAAAAAGAGAAAGATGCCGGCTCCAAAGAGCGGTTGGCTGCTTTGGAGAGCGAGCTTGGCAAGCTGGAGCAGGAGGCCGATCAATTTAACGCGCGCTGGGAGCAAGAAAAATCCGAACTGACCAATATTCAGCGCTTAAAAGAACAGCTTGATAGTGCGCGCGGTCAGTTGGAGCTGGCCCAGCGTGAGAGCGATCTGGAAAAAGCCGGGGAGTTGATGTATGGCGTGATCCCAGAGCTTGAGAAGCAGATTGCAAGCAAGGAATCCGGCACGGATGCAAGCAATCAGACCGCCTCCAGCGGCGATGCCCGTGAGCGGATGCTCCGTGAGACGGTCACCGAAAGTGATATCGCAGCCATCGTGGCCCGCTGGACCGGCATCCCGGTGGAAAAATTGCTGGAGGGCGAGAAGGAAAAGCTCCTACAGATGGAGGAAAAACTCCGCCAGCGTGTCATTGGTCAGGACCATGTGCTAAAAGCCGTCAGCCAGGCGCTTCGTCGCAGCAAGGCAGGCCTTTCTGATAGCAGCCGGCCTATGGCTTCTTTCCTGTTCCTTGGCCCCACCGGTGTGGGTAAAACCGAACTTTGTAAGGCACTCGCCGAGTTTATTTTTGACGACGAGCAGGCGCTGCTCCGCATGGATATGAGCGAATATATGGAAAAACATGCGGTCGCACGGCTGATTGGTGCGCCTCCGGGCTATGTGGGCTATGAGGAGGGTGGCAGCCTGACCGAGGCGGTGCGCCGGCGCCCTTACCAGGTGATTTTGTTTGATGAGATCGAAAAAGCGCACCCCGATGTGTTCAATATCCTACTGCAGGTGCTTGATGATGGCAGGCTCACCGACGGGCAGGGCCACACGGTGGATTTCACCCATACCACCATCATCCTGACCTCGAATATTGGTGCGGAGCATCTGGCGAATTTGCCGGAGAAGGCGACCGCTGAAGATGCGCGCGAGCCGGTGATGGAGGCGCTGCGTGCTTCTTTTAGGCCGGAATTTTTGAACCGTCTGGATGAAGTGCTGCTTTTTGAACGGTTGAAGAAGCAGGATATGCGGGCGATTGTGACCCTACGGCTGGCGCAATTGCAGCAAAGGCTGGACCCGCGCCACATCACGCTAACACCGCAAGAAGAAGCACTAAACTGGCTGGCCGAACGAGGCTACGACCCGGTATATGGTGCCAGGCCGCTTGCGCGTTTTATCCAGCGCGAAGTGGAAAACCCGCTGGCCAATGCCCTGCTTGAAGGAACCATCAAAGAGGGGGACACGCTCACATTATCGGTGAAGGATGACCAGCTGCAGCTTGGCACTACCTAACCGGCCCTCGACTTAACGCTGGCAGTTTGCGCCAAAAATCGCTACAAAGGCAGGCATATTGCTTTAAAAAGTGAAGACGCATGCCCAACTCGCTTCTGCCGACCGGATTTTATGATACGCTGCCGCCAGAGGCAGACCAAAGGAGCCATGTGCTGGGCACGCTTCTGGCCTCCTTTGCTGCTTTTGGGTATGACCAGGTCGCACCTCCTCTGGCTGAATTTGCTACTCCAGGCCAGGAAGATGGCGCCTTTTGCGTTACCGATGCCAATACCCGTCGTATGATGCGCCTGCGCGCCGATATGACCCCGCCGGTGATGCGGCTTGCTGCCTCACGTCTGCGCCATGTGCCGCGCCCTTTACGCATTGCCTATAGCGGGAATGTCCTGCGCACCGAAGGAGAGGGTAAATATGCCGCGCGCCAGATCATGCAGGCCGGCATTGAGCTGATTGGTGGCCCTGTAGAAGCGGCCGATCACGAAATTCTGATGCTGGTGCAGCAAAACCTCCACGCATTGGGGCTCACCTCCTTAGCCATAGAGGTCAGCGTGCCTGGCTTGCTGCCTCTTTTGCTGGCACAAACCGATATGTCAGCGTCAGAGTATCCCACATGGGCCGCACGCTTTGCCGCCAAAGATTTGCACGCACCTGGGGCAGCACCTTTTAAAAACCATCCGGCTTTTGCGACCTCTATGCAGCTCTGTTATGCCAGCGATCTTCCTACCATCCATCGCTTGATCGCCGAGCTGAAAGCACAATGTGAGGGCAACCCGGCAGCAACCCTGGTTCAGGCGCTGGAGGGCTATCTGTCGATGGTGGAAAACATGATGCCAGAGATCACGCCATCTCTTGATCTTCTAACGGGCAACCGCACGCCATCCTACCATAGCGGCATCTGTTTTACGATGATGGGTGGCAACGAACATGAAGTGCTGGTGCGCGGTGGGCAGTATCAGTTGGAAAATGCACAAGGTGAACCGGAGCACGGTACCGGAGCCACCTTCTTGGTGGATGCCTGGCAGCGCGCGGTGGGTGCCACGCCCTC
>JANQHP010000022.1 GCA_028282625.1 Rickettsiales bacterium
TTTATTGCAGCACCTCTTTGACCTTCGCCACCAGCTGGGAAAGGCTATAGGGCTTGGGCAGGAAATCAAAGTCGCGCCCCTGGCCAAAGCTTTCACGGAAACTGTCTTCCCCGTAGCCGGAAATAAAGATCACGCGTATCTCGGGGTAGGTGTGAAGCGCTTCTTTGACCATTTCCGGTCCGTTCATGCCGGGCATCATCACGTCGCTGATAATCAGGTCAATATCGCCCTCATGCTCACTAAGCGTTTGCAGCGCCTCTTCACCGGATTCCGCCTCCAGCACGGTATAACCTTTATTTTCCAGCGCCCGCTTGCTGAACATGCGCACCGGTGCTTCGTCTTCCACCAAAAGCAGGGTACCTTGTCCGGTCAGGTCCGAAGGCGTGGCCTCTTCTTCTGCGTCTGCAGGCTCTTCCACCGGGTCATCGGTGGTGATGTGGCGCTTAAAGAGCAGCACAAAATGGGCTCCTTCGCCCTCTTTGCTGTGCACGCAAATCGCGCCGCCGGTTTGCTCCACAATGCCATACACCGTGGCAAGCCCAAGCCCGGTACCTTCCCCCACATCCTTGGTGGAAAAGAAAGGCTCAAAGATTTTCTGCAACGTGGCGGCGTTCATCCCGCACCCGTCATCTTGTACATCAATACGCACATACTCGCCGGGCTTGGGCGGCATGCTTTGTACGCTTTGTAGGAGATGCGCCTCTAATGGCTGCTCGGCGCTGACCACACAGTTGCGGGTGCCAATGGTGATGGCACCACCCCGGCTGGCACTGGTTTGTTTTTGTTTGGCCAAAATGGCATCGCGCGCGTTCACACAGAGGTTAATCACCACTTGTTCCAACTGGCCCTGGTCCACCTTGATCGGCCATAACCCGCGGCCATGCTGCACATCCAGCGTGATTTGCTCCCCGATCAGCCGACGAATCAAATGGGAAAGTTCTGCCAGCACATCGGTGATATCCACGATTTTGGGTTGCAAGGTCTGGCGCCTGGAAAAGGCCAGCAACTGCCGCACAAGGTTGGCCGCGCGGTTGGCGTTTTGCTTGATCTGCATGATATCGGCAAAGGATTGTTCGCCTGGCGCATGGCGCTGTAGGAGCAGGTCACAAAAGCCGATCATCGCCGTCAGAAGATTGTTAAAATCATGGGCAATACCCCCGGCCAACTGGCCCACCGCCTGCATTTTTTGCGAATGCGCGACTTTAAGTTCCAAACTTTTTTGCTCGGTGGTATCGATCAAATATGCCAGCCAGGTATCCTGCCCTTTGCTGAATTTTGAGGGCAGGTGTTGGAGGTAAAGCGAAGCGTGCAGCTCCTCCTCTCCCTCGCCTTGCAACAGGACCTGGATCGGAAGATTGGTGTGCTTGGCGTCACCGGTTTGGTCAAAGAGCGCTTGGACCTCTTCATGGTTTGCCGGGTCAATGACCCCAAAGAGATTTTGCCCTTCCAGCGTATGTGGCAGCTGCAGCTTCTGGACCAGATGGTGCAATGCTGTGTTGCAATGATGAATATGGCCCTGATGGTCCATCCACGCCATGGGAATGGGCGCGGTATCCATGACACGTGGCTTGACCGCCGTGTCAGGCTTTGCCCTAGCTTCTGACCATGTTTTCCACCATTTGGGCATGTCTGTGTTTCTTTAGACACTGTTGTTCAATAGGAAATTATTTTGTTGCTGACTAAAATCGTTATTCCACAAGGATTTATGCGCAGAGCATAGTGTGCCTATGGTCAAGCATAAAGACGCAGTGGATAGCGATTTTAGTCGCAACCCGAAGGGCCATGGTTGATTTTGCCTAATAACGGCGAACATTTTCTCCAAAGATGCGCCCACATCTCTGTCGAAAATATTCTTGTTCTTAGACAAAATCAAACACATGGCAAAACATTCTCCTATTGAACAGCAGTGTCTAAGAAGCCGCAGAAGAGGGGGCCTCATGCGCGCCTGCAAGCAAGGGCTGCAACTCGCCGGCTTCAAACATCTCCTTCACGATGTCACACCCGCCGATAAACTCTCCGTTGATATAAAGCTGTGGAATGGTCGGCCAATCCGAAAAGACTTTGATGCCCTCGCGCAGCTCCATGTCTTCCAACACATTGATATCTTTAAACGAATCGGTGGTTTGCGATAATATTTGGACGACTACTGCAGAAAATCCGCATTGGGGAAAATGGCGCGTGCCTTTCATGAAAAGCACCACGGGTTGGCTTGCAATAAGTGCCTGGATACGCGCGTGAATGGAAGAGTCTTCGGTCATAAGGGTTCCTTTATCATGGTATAATGGGGGGTCAAAGAAAGTTACTGTGGCGTGCTGGTGCGAATAGACAGCGCATGGATATCCTCTGATGCCAGGGCTTCATAGACCATCTGGTGCTGGGCAATGCGCGTTTTGCCTGCAAAGACGGGACTCACGATATGCACGGCATAATGGTCGTTGTCACCGGCAAGGTCTTCGATTGTAATTTTTGCATCCAAAAAAGAGGCTTGAAGCAGGCTCTCTAGACGTTCGGCGGTAATGGCCATGGGGGATTCCTCCTGTGTGCTATCAGGCGTTATACGCGGATTTGCAGGCTGGCGCAAGGGATCTGGCTCCGGCACAGGGTCATAAAGATTGGCGTTAAAGGGGTGGCAGCGGAGCAAGCGACGCAGGGTCAACCAGGTGCCGCGCACAGGGCCGTGTTGCTTCAAGGCTTGCGTCGCATAGGCACTGCAGCTCGGGTAAAGGCGGCAACGCGGCGGCCCAAGCAAGGGTGAAATGCACCATTGGTAGATCCGGATGGGTGCGAGCACGAGCCACAAGGCGATGCGGCGAAAAAGGTGACGAAGCGAGTGTTCAGACATAGTGATCCTTTTATAAGCGGTACATTTATTTAATCACAGTATTTAAGGCGTGCGCACGCGGGCGAAATACAGCGCTATCACCCCATCGCCTCCTTTAGCAGGCGGAAGATAGGATATGGCCCGGATGATGGGTGGCGCCTGGTGTTGCTGAAGCCACTGGGGCACGGCCTGGCGCAGCACACCGCGACCTCCTGGTGTTGCACTTCCCTTGCCGGTAATGATGTGCACGCTCCGCCACTGCTGTTGATGGGCGTGTTGGAGCATGGCCTGGATTTGCTGGTGCGCCTCGGATTGGGTCATGCCGTGCAGGTCGAGCACCTTGTTGGGGGAAATGTTGCCTGCGGCAAATTGCTTGGCGGTCTGACGGTCCAGCGCGGTCATGTCGCCTATGGCTGGCACCGTATGGGGTGCACGTTCTTTTTGAGGGGGCCTGGTTTCTTGCCGCGTGGCGTGTGGTTTGAAAGGCAACGTGGAGGGTGTGTTGGATGGAGTATTTTCCGTGCGCTTAGGTTCCTTAAAGTGGATTTTTTCACGGGGAGAGAGCGGCGTGACATCTTGCACCGCCTGATGCCAGGTGTTTTCCTCCAAAGGGGGCGTATGGGATTCGTCGTCGCGTGGCATGGTATGAGGTGTATGAGGTGAAACGTGTTTAGATATGGTGTAGCCCGGCGGCAAGCAGCATGCCACGGCATTCTACCAGAGGCAGCCCCACCACGTTGGAAAAGGAGCCGTTGATGCGGGCAATGAAGGCGCCGGCGGCGCCTTGAATGCCGTAACAGCCGGATTTTCCCTGCCAATGTTCGGCGGCAAGGTAGCGTTCCAGCTCTTCTTCGCTCAGGCGCTTAAAGGTGACGCGGGTCATCGTATATTGGCTGCGCGCATGGCCGGTTGGGTCCATCACACACATGCCGGTCAGCACACGGTGCGTGCGTCCGGAAAGATGGGTAAGAATGGCACGCGCTTCTGCCTGGTTGGCTGCTTTTTGGATAATGCGCCTGCCGGTCACCGCAATGGTATCGGCCGCCAGGATAATGGCTTCTGGGTGCTTGGCAGCAATGGCACCTGCCTTGGCTTTGGCGATCCGCGCTACGTAGTGTTCCGGACGTTCCTTGTTCAGGGGCGTTTCATCAATATCGGCCGGTACGATGCGATCAGGCTCAATCCCGATGGAACGGAGCAAGCCCAGGCGTGCTGCGGAGGCAGAAGCTAAAATCAGGGGAGTAGAAGCGTTCATGATGTGGCGTCCCATGCATGACTTACATATGGCCAGCGTGGTGAGGACGTGGGATGAGAGCTACTGCTTGTAGCGGTGCACAATACGACCTTTTTCCAGGTCATAGGGTGTCATTTCCACGCGCACTTTATCCCCAATCAGCACCCGAATGCGGTTCTTACGAATTTTACCCGAAGTATGGGCCAAAATAACGTGGCCATTTTCTAGCTCCACCCGAAACATGGCATTGGGCAAGCCTTCCAATACGGTGCCGTCAAATTCCAGTAACTCTTCTTTTGCCATATTTGATGCGGTTTTTGTGCTTCTGTGGTGCGATTGTTTTTTCTATATTTTTTGATCCGCTGCACGGATGGTGCGCTTACAAAGGAGGCTTTGTGCCCGACATCCGCTCAAAAATCAAGGAAAAACACACGCCAGTGCAGATAAAAACCTAGACGCCCTACCAATCGTCGTTTCTGCCATCCTCCTCGGCATCGTCCAACTTGCCACCCAGGCACACATAGGCATGTTCCAGCTCACGTTGCTTGGAGGCGGCCTGCCGATGGTGGCCATTGGTATAAAGCTGATGCACAAGCTGCATTTGCTGTTGATAGGCCTCTTTTAACACCTCGCTTGCCACACCGTTTTTAACCTCCAGCACGGCGTAATGGGCCTGCCGCTCGTGGCAGATGGCTTCGTAGGCCTCCTGCACTTTCTGGAGCTTATCCACCTCGGTATTGTCGCCTTCATTATGGTCGGGATGGTAGCGACGCAGCTGTTTATGGTAGGCCTTTTTGATTTCCTCCATGGAAGCGCCGCGCATCAGATTGAGCAACCGGTAAGCATGAGCCGTCATGGTTATTACTCTAGGTGTTTGCGCTTAAAAAGGCAAGTATGTCGTGGTTCTTGCGAAACCAAATGTAGGATAGGTTCTTCTGCTGGACTTTTTGCGGCAACTTACTATATGCTCGCTTTCCTTTTTTGACCCTGAATGATGTAACCCCTACCATGTCAACGCCCACCCCCTCTCTTGCGCCTGTGCCCCCTGCCGCGGAGGAAGTGTTGCGCCCGATGCCCCATGATCTGGAGGCAGAACAAGTGGTGCTCGGCTCGTTGCTGCATTACAACGAGCATTACAATCAGATGGGCGACTTCCTGAAGGAAACACATTTTTTTGAGCCGGTGCATGGGCGTATTTACGCCGCGATTGCGCAGTTCATGGATAAAGGGCTGGTGGCCACGCCGGTGACGCTTAAAAGCCGTTTTGCGCAGGATGAAGGGCTGGAGGAGCTTGGTGGCGCAAGCTATTTGGCACAGATGGCCGGCACGGCGGGTGCGATCTTAAACCCGCAGGATTATGCGCGCATTGTGTATAATTTGGCGGTGAGCCGTGAGCTGGTGCAAATCGGGCGGGAGATGATGGACCAGGCCTACCAGGCTTCGGGGGATGAGCGTGCGGCCGAGCAGATTGAAGGGTCGGAGCATCGGCTGTTTACCTTGGCGTCGGAAGGTTCAAGCGACACCCATTTTCAGCCGCTTTCCCACTCGCTTACTACTGCGATTGATATGGCCGATGCGGCCTCGCGCAGGCGGGGTGCCATTAGCGGCATTGCCACCGGCTACGAGGATCTGGATAATTTGCTCGGTGGGTTGCACCCTTCCGATTTGTTGATTTTGGCGGCACGGCCTTCCATGGGTAAGACCTCGCTGGCACTCAACCTGGCGCTACATGCGGCAAGAAGGATGCAGCAAGAGCATGAGGAGCTCAAACAGAATGACCCGGAGACCAAGGAAAAAATAGGTTCGGTGGGCTTTATCTCGCTGGAGATGTCGGCCGAGCAGCTTTCCACGCGGCTGCTTTCAATGGAAACGGGCATTAACGCGATTCATATTCGCCGTGGTAAGCTTTCCAAGCAAGGGCCGGAGGATGATTTTTCCAAGTTGATTCAGGCCAGTACCAGGCTGCATGCGCTGCCGCTTTATATTGATGATACGCCGGCCCTTTCCATCGCCGCCCTTCGCACCCGCGCGCGGCGTCTTAAGCGCAAACATAATTTGCAATTGCTGATGGTGGACTATTTGCAGCTCTTGCGCGGGGTGCACGCCCATTCCCAGCAGAGCCGCGTGCAGGAAATTTCTGAGATTTCCATGGGGCTTAAAGCCATTGCTAAGGAGCTAAATATTCCGGTTTTAGCGCTCTCGCAGCTTTCGCGTCAGGTGGAAAATCGTGAGGACAAACGCCCGCAACTCGCGGATCTTCGTGAGTCGGGCAGCATCGAGCAGGACGCGGATGTGGTGATGTTTATTTACCGGGAGGCCTATTACATGGAGCGCTCCAAGCCGGCGGATCCGGTGGAGGGGAGCGAAAGTTATGAGAGCGATCGCGCGGTGTGGGAAGCTTGGTGGCAGAAATATGGCGAGCATTATGAGCGCATTAAAAACCGGACCGATATTTTGGTTTCCAAACACCGGCATGGCCCTATTGGCAATGTGCCGCTGGTGTTTAATGCCTCGACCACGGGCTTTGTGAGTGCCGCCCGTGCGCCGCGTCGTGGTTTTGATGAGGGTGGTGTTCCCTCACCTGGCGCGGATGCTTTCGCATAAGCACCACATTTTTTAAGAAGCGAAACTAGCTGTCTAGCCCCACGTGCGTGACCAAAGAAAAAGGCAACGCCCTTTTTAAAGCGCGTTGCCTTTGCATTCGCCGTTTGAAGCGGCAAAAAATTTGAAGCGGCAAAAAATTTGAAGCGGCAAAAAATTTGAAGCGGCAAAAAAGCGATGTTTTTTTTACGCCGCCTTTTTCTTCGGTGCGTTGTTGGAAGCAGTCGTGCTGGCAGACTCATTGATCAGCTCCAGATTTTTCTGGATCTGCTCGTTGATAATTTCCATGGCCTCTTGGTTGGACCGGCTAGCAAGTTCCATCAGGCTGTTCATTTCCTTGGAGGTGCGCTCCAAGGAATTTTTCACGAAGTCTGCTTGATTGGTCGCGCTTTGACGCGGGTCGGAAGAAGAAGCGATGGTGTTGAAGAGTTCCACGGCTTCTTTGGCATTGGTTTGCGCAATTTCGGCCTGTTTTTGGGCCAGTGTTTGCGCGCCTTCCACCAGAACACGGCTGGCAGAAGCCAGGCTTTCCAGATTGTGGCGACTGGCTGCAACCCATTGGTCAAAGTCAAATTTAGGGTTGAAGCTTCCAAAAGATTTGCTCATGGATTCCATCCATTGTTGTGTATCTTGAAAAGGGTTTTTGGTCATCGGTTTTACTCCTTATGATGTTGGCATGCGCCTGTGTCTTGGATGCATCTATTACCGAAATGATCGCACGATGTCAAGGTTTTTTGTGCAACGCACAAATCTTTATACGTGTATGGTGCATTGGACACAATCGCATAGCGAGCAAAAGAGGTCAGGCAACAAAGCGCCCTACGATGCGGTGATGCCGGCTTCTTCTGCTAGTGTGACGAGCGCTTTGGCGGGGTCCTCTGCCTGGGTAATGGGGCGCCCTATCACCAGATAGTCGGCTCCAGCCGCCAGCGCTTCTTTGGGGGTTAGGGTACGTTTTTGGTCGTCACCTGTGTGACCCGCAGGGCGAATGCCAGGCACCACCAGGGTGGCAGAAGCAGGCAAGCCGGCACGGAGGCTGGCGACTTCTTGCGGCGAGCAGACGCAGCCCTGGATGCCGCTTTGCATACTTAAAGAGGCCAGTTGTTGTACCTGCGCTTCCGGCGTGTTGGTAACACCCATGGCCTGCAGATCTTCCTGGTCCAGACTGG
>JANQHP010000054.1 GCA_028282625.1 Rickettsiales bacterium
GAGAAGCCGACCCTTCCAACCAGCTTAAATACAGCCCGCTCCCTGGCTTATTGCACAAATATGAGCTTATTTTGCTCTATGTGGTACGCACTTGCAGCGCCTGGTGCCGCTATTGCTACCGTTCGGATTTCCTCACCAGCAAAACCGAGAAGGATATCGCCAGCGTCCAGGAAATTGGCAACTATATCCGCCGCTACAATCAGGAAGTCAAAGAAGGACAAACCATTGAGCAGGTCGACCACCATTTCGTGGAATCCAAGCATGAGCGTTTCCCCATCCGTGAAGCCCTGCTTTCTGGCGGCGACCCCATGGTGCTTTCCAACCGCAACTTGTTCAGCTACCTGGATGGCTTGGCGGAAGCAGGTGTGCGCACCATTCGTATCGGCACCAAGGAGCTGGCCTTTTTCCCCTACCGTTTTGACGACCATTTTTTCCACATGCTGGAATTTTTCCACGAGCTGCATCCAAGCGTCAACCTCGCCTTCATGACGCATTTCACCCATCCCGATGAGCTACTCCTCAAAGACGAGAAAGGGCAATATGTGCGGGAGTCGGGCTACCATTACAAGCGTATTCCAGCGACCGAAAAAGCGCTGCAGCGTTTGCGGAGCCACAACTATATTACCCTTGAAAACCAAACACCTATTATCGATAGCGTCAACGACGACGCCGCCACATTGCGTCGCTTGCAAATTGAGCTCAAACGCATCGGTGTCAATAACCACTACTACTTCCAGTGCCGTGAAATTGAAGGCCATCGCTGTTTTGCCGTCCCGGTGGAAAAGGCCTGGCGTATCCATACCGACTCACAAAAAGGGCTTTCCGGCATCGAAAAGTCCCGCTTTGCCATGTCCACTGAGTTTGGCAAAATGGAAGTGATCTCCATCATTGATGCACCGGATTTTGAGGCACTTGGCGTGACCCTTCCAGAATCCGCAAAAGAATGGGTCCGCACCCTTTTTGGGGAAGGGCTTGTCGTGTTCAAGCTCCACCGCTCCGCCGATAGCGTGCACCAGGGAGACATTGTCATCGCGCGACGCAACCCTGAAGCCCTATGGATCACCGGCTATGAAGACCGCATCCTGTATGATGGCAGGCAAACAGGCCAGAAACGCTACTCCGCCCTGGCCAAAACACTCAGCAGCCTGATAGGGGAAGAAGCCCTTGAGAAAACCGTGCAAAATCTCGCCTCAGGGATGACGCTCTAAACACGGCTAGCGCTCACAAACCACCACCCCTTCCTCCTTTAAATGAAGGGTTTGCACATCATCCTCCAAACTATCATAATGCGCCTGCTCGGTGGTGGTCAGCCAATATTGCATGTGCAACCGCGGAAGCAGTTGAAAAAGCGCCTGCCGACGTTCTGCATCCAAATGTGCCGCGATTTCATCCAACAAAAGCAGAGGCGCTTTGCCGGTCCAATGCGCCCGCGCATAGGAAGCCGCCAACGTCAACATCAACATCAAAGCTTTTTGCTCCCCCGTTGAGCACAAGGAGCTCTCCTTTTGCTTTTGCGCATGCACCACCACAAAATCCGAAACATGCGCCCCATGATGCGTCCGCCCTGCCTCGGCATCTGCCACGCGTGATTCACCCAGCAAGCGCTGCAATGCCGTTTCAGCTTCCAGTGCCGCTTGGTCCACCAAAAACTCTTCCGCACCACGTATGCTTAATACGGCACTTGGAAAGGGAAAACCCTCCTCCACAATCTGTGTCATCGCCTGCTGCATATGCACCAGCACCTGCAGCCTGGCATCCGCAATCGCCATCGACTCCGCCGCCATCCGTTGCTCCAGGCTGTCAAGCCATGTTTCATCTCGCACGCCACGCATCAAAAGCTTTAACCGCTCGCCCTTCACCTTCTCATACACTGCCAAATGCCTGGCATGCGTGGGAAAAAATTGTGCCACAATCTTATCCAGCCAGCGACGACGCGCCGTTGCACCTTCACTGAGCAAATGGCTCATTTGCGGCGTAAGAAAACACACCCCCACATATTCCAAAAGGCTTTGCTGGCCCTGCTGTTTCTCGCCATTAATGTGCACCACGCGTCCCGATTGCTCACTGGTGCCCTGCAAACGTCCAGTCCCCAACATCGTATGGCCTGGCACCTCCTCCTGCTGCAACTCGGCATAGACCGACCAGGCAAATTGCGATATCATCCCTCCTGCCTCCTGACCATCCGCATCACCCCCGCACATCGCAAGCTCTTGGGGTGCCGCACTGCGCAACCCTTTGCCAGGCGCAAGGAGTGAAATCGCCTCCAATAGATTGGTTTTGCCCGTGCCGTTCTTACCCCATATCACCACCGGCTTGGGTGACAAGGTTATATCCAGCGAGCCGTAATTGCGAAAATGTGCGAGCTGCAACCGTTGCAAGGCCACCAAAGAAAAGGAGGGAACAGAGGAGGAAAGGGTCGCACGACCATGGCTGGTGATGCTAGGCACTGTTGTTGAATTATAACTCAATCAGGTTTCACGTAAATTTAGCAGATACAAGGCAAACATCGCAGCATGTAGTGGCACTACATGTAAGATGTTTAACACCGTAAGTGC
>JANQHP010000055.1 GCA_028282625.1 Rickettsiales bacterium
CTGGGCGGGGGAAAATCCTCTTCAGGTGCCGGAAGTGCTGCAGGAGCCGATCCGATGGTTACCTTCCATAAGTTGATGCGTAACCCGCTTATACTAAATAGCCTGAAAGAACTCAGCAGCTTTTTGGCGGAATATGGAAAGGATTTAGGCGGCAATGGAGGGCCTTTTGGCCTGCTTGGTGCTTTTATTGCCGGCATGGTGATCGAGATTGAAAGTCCTAGCAAGAGTACGCTCGGTTCTGCGACCAAGGCGGTACAAAAGCAATTGCCACCAGGCGGGCAAGGCGGCATGTGGGAGGATCTTTCCAAGATGATGGATAGCGCCAGCAGTCCAGAGGAGGCAGCTAATTTGCTGCAAGCCGCCGGCACCCAGGCGACGGGAGCCCCCGGAACATTGCTTGGCAATAGTGCACTGGAAGGTGCCCCTGACCGGCAAAAACAAACTGCCGTGGGCTAAAACCTTTAAGCCAACCCTGCAAGCATAGCGACGCACCAGCCCTTACATGCTTTTTTAACGTCCCCGGAAAAACTGCTTTCCGCGGGCTTTGGCTTTCGCGCGGTGGCTTTGCACGCCCTGGCGCATCTGGCTGACTTTCCCGCGCCAACTATCTTCCACGCCACCTTGCAGCCCTTCATCATCCGGACGCGCGGCACCGCCGGTGGATTTCTGCGTTTTTTCCGCGTTTTCCTTATGTAGGTTGATCGCTTGCTGGATCAGTTGAATGCGGCGCATCCGGCGCAGGAGCAGCTCCTTTTTGGTGAGAGGCTTTTTCTGGCCGAAAAACAGGATCATGGACCCTCGGATTGCTTGGTGTTGGAGGAGGTGCGGTGCGTGGCAGGCGCAGCGTTCCCCGCCGCCTGTTTGCGACGCAGAAGATTCGACTGCAATGCTTTGCGCAAGCGCCCCGCCTGCGCCTGGGAGTTCCCGGGTGCGGTCATGCCACCAATCCACTGGTTGTGATTAGGGTCTACTATACACGAAAACGGCGCAAAAGTGAATTACTTCTTGCACTTTTAAAGCCCTTAAGGCAGATTGCGCCCCCGATATGGGTTCATCCTTTCTTGCCGCCATAGCTCAGTGGTAGAGCGCGTCATTGGTAATGACGAGGTCGGGAGTCCGATTCTCCCTGGCGGCACCATCCCCGTTCCGAAGCGCAAACGAGCGTTTGCGAGTGATAGCGCGTGGAACATACGAATAGTCGCGCATGGCCTCCGGCCTTCGCCCTGGGGGGTAATGACGAGGTCGGGAGTCCGATTCTCCGGAGGCGGCACCATCCATTCTTGAAATGCGTGGCGCGTTATCTTACTCCACCTCTTTGAGCAAGAGTGCGCCTTTGATCGTCGTGATGTCGGGCTTATGGTCCTTGATGTGGCCCTCGATCTCGTAAAGGTCTAAACGCAGATGCAGCGTGGGTGTTTGATGCTCCAGGCGGTAGGGCTCCAACATTCCCCCCTCCGCAATGTCCTGCTTTTGCAAATCTTTGATCACCGGTGCCAGGTCAAACAGGATCGGCGTGTCGCTTTTGTTCAAAAACACCTTGGCAACGCTCTTGTTGAATGCAATTTTTACCGACATGTGACCATCTATGGTATGCACCTTCCGGCCATAGCGGCCAAAAATCTGGATCGCCCAGTCAAACCCACGCACATCCATGAGCACGGCTTCACTCTTTTTGGCTTGGTGCATCTGAAAATGGAAGCTAGGGCCTTCATCCTCCCTAGGGCCTTCATCCTCCTTCTGCCAACGGTTGGCGTATTGAATCCCCATTTTTTTGACCAAGTCTTGCTGCATAGTATAATAGTTATTTCCTTTAAAAAGTGCGGCGTGATCCAGCTCAAACCATTGCTTGAGCTGCTCGGTTTTCTTGGTTTGTATTAAATAGGAAACGATGGAGCTGATCGCTTTGCGGTCGGCAAGCGGCACGGTTTCCTGCGTTGGAATAATGCGCCCTTCTTGCAAGATATGGTGCTTTTCAAGCAGCGTGGCAAGCCGCGCGACCTGGCTTTTTTCTGACAGGCTCACCGCGCCCCATGGCCCCACTGAGCCCAGCAGAAACAGGGCGGCCAGCAACATGGGAATATATTGCAATTGCATGCGCGCACGCAGCAGCGAAAAGCCCAGCGACACCAAAAAAAACCACACCGTAAAGAGGATCAGCACATAGCGCTGCTCGGTCAGGCCATATGCACTCACCCGCACCCACACCGCAAGAGCGAGCAGGCAGGCTGGCAAAAACAACACGGGAAAGAACCAGCGATTAAGCTTTGCTAGCAAGCGGTTGCCAGCTGCTGCCAGCGGTGTGGCAAAGAGCACGGTCAGCAGCCCCGCACTGCCAAAGAGGGTAATCATGATGCCCAAGTTTCCTTTGGGCAGCGTTTGTTCTAATGCCATTTTGCCAAAATAGGCGTAGAGAATCAGGCAATAGATCAGCACCAGCGGCGCCAAAAGATAGGTCACGATAAAGCGGAGCCCTTTGGGGTACTCGGCAAGGCTTTTTTCTTCCTCAAACCGCGAGGGAATGCCGGAAAGGGCATAAAGCGGGGCAAAAAGCCCCATGCTGAGGACAAAGACGAACTCATAGAGATTCTCGATCTTGACATCGAATAGATAGCGAATGCTGGTAAGGGTGGCCAGCGCACCGATGCACAAAATGGCCGTGGCCAGAATGGTAAAGAAAATGGTGGTGGAAAGGCTGCAGCCATAATGGCAAAAATGCAGCTCGTTGGTTTTTTTTCCGAGATAGGGTGCCACCAACAGCCCAAGCACCAAGGCGCTGCCAAGCAGTGTAAAGCCCCAGAAGCTTTGATAGGGCGCGCACCAAATGCCATACCAGGCAAGGAACGCACAGCCGGGCAGGGCCAGGGCGAGATAGCGCCGCCTGCTCCACTGCCTGCTTTCGGACACCAAGGCCAGGTCCAGCGAGAAGAAACAGGTCAAGAACGAGGCAAACATGAGCTGCGCTGGCCATATAATTCCAGGACCTGTTCTCCAATAATAGGGCTCATAGATTTCCACCAGCCCGCCGAGTGCAAAAAGCACCGCACTGATGACCGGCAGTGGAAAACGCTGCCAGATGGCAGTAAAATTGGGTAGGAAAAAGGCTTGAAGCGATGTGATAGGCATGACGACCCCCCTTGATGGTTCACGGTATCAGATTGCTCTTAAAAAGCTAGATTAAATCTATTGGAAGGGGATTTCTTGCCGCCAGACCATGGGTTGCCTGGATAAGCCAAAAGGAACGTGAAGCAAGATGAGATGGTGCCCAGTCGCGGAATCGAACCACGGACACAGGGATTTTCAGTCCCTTGCTCTACCAACTGAGCTAACTGGGCACAATCTGGGTGCTTTTGGGTCAAAGCGATGCTGTTCTAAGCAATCTAGCATGCTCCGTAAAGCAAAAAAGCACATGGGCGCACCGTGCCTAACTTGTGGTGGAGGGTTTTTCTTCCGGGGTATGGGTGGTAAGCGCCAGGGCGTGGATGGGGCCTGCCAGCAAGGGTGCGAGCGCCTGGTGCACCATGCGATGGCGCGCTAGCCTGGTTTTTCCTGCAAAGAGGGTGCTGGTGATGCATACACGGAAATGGCTTTGCCCCCCGGCGGGGGCACCCGCATGACCGGCATGCTGCGCCGACTCATCCTCAATGGTCCAATGGGCGGAGGGATCTTCTGCAAAACAGGACTGAAGCGCGGTGTGGATATGGTCGGCGACGTGGGTCATATGGTGGCGGTTAAAATCTGTTTCATTCTGAGACTGGTGCCTCACACTGGGTCAAACGTTTGGGGAACATTCCGGCCTGCTGGTTGCATATACACGCAGAAGAGTGAAAAAAGTCATATTTTATCTCTTTGAAAAACAGGGGTAATTCACCTTATTCTTTGCGCCCTCTCTTTTTTTGGCACGGCAACTGCAACTTATAGCTGCAAGATTTGTGTGCAATAGAAAAAAGAAGGAGTTATATCATGGCATATAAAGCAAAACGTATCAAGAATCTGGATAAAATGATCGGTGAGAAGATCACCTATCTTCGCCTTTCCCTTGGCATGACACGGCAGGATTTGGCCGAAAAAATTGGTGTGACACACCAGCAGTTGCAGAAATATGAGAAAGCCACCAACCGCATCACCGCGGCGCGTCTCTTAGAAATTGCCAGCGCCCTGCAAGTGCCGGTCACCTATTTTTACCATACGCATGAAGAAGATGGCCCCAGTGACATTGACCTGAAAAAGCAGCGTTTGTGCCTGGAAATGATGCGTGATTTTGCCAACCTGCCTCAGGAAAATTGGCAGGAAGCCTTACGGCATCTGGTGCGTGTGTTGGTGGCGTAGCGGCGAGGTTGGGTTGGTGTATTTACCTCTTGTGCGTGCCCTTTTGACCACGCAAGGGCACGTGGCCAGTCCATAGTTGGCAAGAGGTGGCGGAGGATGTATAGTGCCAGCTTGTTTAGAATCAGGGTGTAAAAACATGCCTGAACAACTCTTAAGCCGCTTTGTTGCGTGAGTCTTTCATGCAGCACTAGGCACTGTTGTTGCATTATAACTCAATCAGGTTTCACGTAAATTTAGCAGATACAAGGCAAACATCGCAGCATGTAGTGGCACTACATGTAAGATGTTTAACACCGTAAGTGC
>JANQHP010000089.1 GCA_028282625.1 Rickettsiales bacterium
CGGATCATATTACCACACGCTATCAAGAAAAAGCCGAGCAAGGGCTTTCGGCACTTTACTTCTTCGATTTTCAACCTAAAAGTTGACATGGGATTGACAAGCCAAAGAACTCTGCACAAAATGGCGGGCAAATTGTAGGAAATACCTTCTGGCCCACGCGATGAAAGGAAGCATGATGAGCAAAAAATATTCGTCGAAGGATCTGGATGCGGTGTACCACGCCCTTTCTTCTTCGCCTCGGCGCAAAATGCTAACGCGCCTGTGTAAAGAAGGGGCACTGCCTGTTGGGAGCCTTGCCGAGCCGATGGATATGTCGCTGGCGGCGGTTTCCAAGCATCTTTCGGTGTTGGAGCAAGCCGGCCTTATTAGCAAGCAACGTCAGGCAACGACGCAATATTGTTCTGCGACGTTGGAGACCGTGGATGCGGCGGCAGCGTTGGTGGATTTTTTGCGTGCCCATCGGCAAGCCACCGCCGAAACTGCTGATGATCAAGATGCTGCTTAACGTAAGAGCGTGTGATGGGGGCTTCCCATCGCCTGCGCGAAAAACGACCGATGCGTTTTCTACTTAAATATTCGCAGCATATACCGACCTTGCTGCCGTGGAAGCAGGTGATGGTATTTGCTTGCGCGGCGGTGGCCATGGTGGCGCTGGGGGCGCTTGTGCGGCACTGGCAAACGGACCCATTCTTGGCGTCAGAACATGCGACGCCAGAAGGTGAGGCGGTACAACATGCAAACCCTGTAGAGAAGGTAGCAGGGCATGCGGTGCCTTTAGAGCCTATCAAAGAAGCGGTGCAACCGGAGCCAGTACGCCAAGCAGCACACCAGGCCCCAGCACGCGAAGCGGTGGTCCAGGCCCTGAACGTACCGGCGCGACCGGATATTCACGTGCGCAAAGCCTCGCTGCATGCGGGCGAAAGCTTGGCCAAATTGTTGAGGCGTTACAATGTGCCGGCAAGCGAGCGCGCAGCCATTGCCAAAACGCTTGCGCCACATGTTCCGCTCCGCCGCTTGCGCGCGGGCCAAACGTTACATCTGCATTTTGATCAGAGCGGACAAGGTGCGTTGCAGCGTCTGCAGCTGGAGTATAACCAGGAGCAGATTGAGGTGGTACGACGTGGAAAAAATATGTTTGAAGCGAGCAAGCAAACGGTGCAGCTCTATTCTGAGCCACGTTTTGTGCAAGGTGAGATTAAGCGTAATCTTTACGTGCTGGCAGACCAGCTTGATATTCCGGCGGCTACCATCGCCCAACTGGTGCATATCTACAGTGTGGTGGTTGACTTTAAACGTGACATTCAACCGGGCACCAAGCTGAGCCTGCTTTACGATAATTTGTATAACCAGGAAGGGCAAAAAGTCAGGCAAGGTCCATTGCGCTATGCCTCGCTGACACTGGGTGGAAAAGAGCAGGCGGTCTACCGCTTTACGTGGAACGGGCAAACGGATTATTACACCGAACAAGGGCGTTCCTTGCGCAAAACCTTGCTGCGGGTGCCTGTGGATAATGCGATTATTTCTTCGCATTTTGGGTGGCGCATTCATCCGATTCTAAAAGTGAGGCGCATGCATAAAGGCACCGATTTTGCGGCACCGACTGGTACGCCTATTTTTGCAGCGGGCGATGGTGTGGTGGTCCGCATTGGTCAAAACGGTGGATACGGTAATTATATCAAGCTGAAGCATGACAGAAGCTATGAAACAGCTTACGCGCATTTGCATCGTTTTGCGCGTGGGTTGCGCAAAGGTTCCCGCGTGAAGCAAGGTGAGGTGATTGGCTATCTTGGCAATACGGGGATGTCGACCGGGCCGCATTTGCATTATGAGATTATTGTCAATGGTGTTCAAAAGAACCCGTTGAAAGTGCCGCTGCCGAAAAGCCGTGTTTTAACCGGCAAAGCGCGTGAGGCCTTTTTGAAGCAGAAGGCCAGCCTGGAAGCGGAGCAGGTGGCTATTTTGGTTACGCGAGGTGGTATCAGTCGTAAGCCTGGCGCGCGCGCGCTTACTGGGGGGAGTTTGTGAGCGATAGCGATGGGCCATCCCCACTGAAAACCCATGCGGGGCATATCTATCTGGTGGATGGCTACGGTTTTGTCTTCCGCGCTTTTCACTCTTTGCCACCACTCACTCGGCCTGATGGTTTGCCTGTGGGGGCTATTTATGGCTTTACCAATATGCTGCTTAAACTCAGCACCCGTGCCCGGTCTGAAGGGGCGTGCTCGCTGCTGGTGGTGCTGGATGCGGGCAAGCAGACTTTCCGGCACCAGATGCACGCCGAATATAAGGCCAACCGACCGCCTCCTCCCGAAGAATTAAAGGTGCAGTTTCCACTGGTGCGTGAGGCCGCAGAAGCACTGGCGCTGCCTGTGGCACAAACCGAAGGGGTGGAGGCGGATGATGTGATTGCCTCTTACGCCTTGGCGGCACGAAACGCCGGGTTTAAAGTGACGATTGTTTCTTCCGATAAGGATTTGATGCAGCTTGTGGGTGACGATGTGGAGATGTTGGATCCCTTAAAAAACAAGCGCATTACTCCTAAAGAGGTGGAAGAGAAATTTGGGGTGCCTCCTTCGCTGATGTTGGATCTGTTGGCGCTGATGGGCGATAGTGCGGATAATATTCCAGGGGTGCCGGGTATTGGGCCTAAAACTGCGGCGGAATTGCTGAGACAACACGGCGGATTGGAAGCGATTTTGGCGCATGCACCGGCCATTACACAAAAGAAACGACGGGAAAACCTAATCGCCTATGCCGAGCAGGCGCGCCTTTCTAAGCAACTTGCGGCTTTGAAATATGATGTGGAGTTGCCCCATCCTTTGGACGCACTGAAATGGCAATCGCCCAGCCAAGAGGTGCTTCAGAGTTTTTTGCATGTGCAGGGCTTTACCTCGCTTTTAAAAAAACTTCCTTCCCGTGACGCAGGTCCTGTTGCGCAGGCGCCTTCTGTACAGGCGTCTTCGATGCAAGATTCTGATACGGCATCTTCGGCGGCGCATGTGGTGTTGCCGAAGTCTACTGCGTTGATAGGTGCCGATGCCTTGCAGAACTTTCTGGCAGAAGCGCCCTGGCATTGTGCGGTGGCCTTGTGGCCCATCATCCAGCCGGCGTCTAAAAAGGCATCGATAGGGTCCGCGTGTTGGGAGGCTTTTGGCATCGCGCTTGGGAATGCAGAGGGAGACATTGTGGCATCGGCCAGCGTGACATGGGATGAGGTGGACTCGGTGGGGGCGACGGATGATATGGCAGGTGGTGGCGTGCAAGGGCAGCTTTTTGAGGAGGCGGCAGAGGACAAGGCTTTAGACCATGGTGGGGCATTGTCCTCGCAGGCACCCTTGCCGCAGAAGGTGCTTTATGTGTTGCAACAGCATCTGGTACAGCCTCACCTACAATGG
>JANQHP010000118.1 GCA_028282625.1 Rickettsiales bacterium
CAGTATATACTGCCTAATATGTAGGGTTTTTATCGTGTTGCCGTGTCTCTTCCAAGGTGATGCCGTGCAAATCTACACAAAGCAGGGGCGTGCTTCACATGACCACGAAAAGCCGACCCTTAAGAAAAGAGAAAAGAAAAACCGGGGAACACATGACCAACACATCACGCTTCATGCCATGGACTTTTTTTGCGCAGCCCCTGCCAGCGATGATGCGTGCGCGCACCTTGTGCGTGTGTGCCCTTCTGATCGCCACGCTTTCAGGCTGCTTGGACCTTAGCACGGTGGAAAAGCGCCGCGCGGAATGGCGTGAAAACGGGCAAACCGTGCAGCGTGACGACAATTGGTTCCAAAACAAGCAAAGCCCCGAGATCCCACTCCTTTCACGTGGGGATGTGATTGATCCGGTGGCAGGCTTGGTACGCGACGATTATACCGACCATTTTTACACCAGCGCCGATGCGTTCTTAAACCAGGAAGATGGCCCCTCTGATTTGCCCGGCCTGCAAAGCCTGCTGGCCAAGCCGGAAGAGCCCATTTTGCAAAACGACAAGCTGGTCAGCCTGATGGTCACAGAAGATGTCCCGCTCAAAGATGTGTTGATTGAACTGTCACGCCGCGCCGATGTGGACGTGGAAATTGACCCCAAAATCCAAGGGGGCATCATTTTCCGTGCGAAGGAGCGTCCTTTTTCCGAGGTGATCGACCGCATCGCCAATCTAGCCGGCCTGCGTTACCGGGTAGAAAATGGTGTGCTCAAAATCATGCGCGACCTCCCGCGTATCGTGAATTACCGCATGAACATGCTTAACATCTCCCGTTCTTCCCAGTCCGTGATGCGTACCCAAACGGTGATCGGTGGCAGTGAGTCCGGCGATGGCGGGTCCGAGACCGGGTCCGAAACCCAGATCGATACCGCCACCAATCAGGGTGACCTCTGGGGTGTGGTCGAAGAAGGGGTGCAAAATATTTTGGCGCAATATACCTACGGGGAAACTGAGGGGCTGACCCCCGGCATTCTTTCTACCAACCGTGGGGCGGGCATCATCAGCGTGCTGGCAACCGACCAACAGCATCGCGCCATCAAATCCTATCTGGATACCGTCTACCAAAACCAATCCGCACAAGTGTTGATCGAAGCCAAAGTGATGGAAGTGGTGCTGGATGACCAATACCGCACCGGGATCAAATGGGGGCTTTCCCGCTTGACCGATGGCGGCACCGAAGGGTTCCAGGCGTCCACTTCTTTCTTGAATCAGGCCAATGACAGCCTTGGCCTTAGTGCACTCACAGCAGGTGGCGCTGGCGTCTCCAGCTTTGAAGTCTTGCCGACCGAGCTTTTTGGCATCAACAATACCTCCATTGATCTGGCCGCCACCCTGGTCGAGAAATTTGGCGTGACCCGTACCCTTTCCAATCCTCGGATCACCACAACCAACAACCAAACCGCAGCCTTCACCTTTGCCCGGCAGTTTGTCTATTTTGAAACCGAGGTGGAGGAAGAAACCGAGGAAGGCACCGGTAGTGGCGGCCTGGATACCACCACGCTGACCGTGGAAGCCGAGCCCAAAACCTTGCCGATCGGTGTGCTGCTCACCTTGCAACCCTCTATCGATCTGGAAAACAACGAGATCATGATGAGCGTACGGCCCACCCTCACCCGCGTGGTTGGGGAGAAGAAAGACCCAGGCGTGGAATTCATTACACAAAATGCTGGCTCTTCCATTGATGTGACCTCCATCATTCCCGAGGTGGAAGTGCGCGAAATGGATACCGTACTGCGCATGAGCAGCGGGCAGGTCACCGTGATTGGCGGGCTGATGGAAGAGCGGACCATCAATGCCGATGAGGGCATGCCGGGTGTGTCGAAACTGCCGGTGCTGGGCAACGCCTTTAAGAGCACCGACCAGGTCACCCGTGTGATTGAAACCGTGATTTTCCTGAAGGCCACCATTATCCCAGGGTCGGCGGTCGTAGCGGAAGACCAGGAATTCTACCACAAATTCTCCCGCGGCAGTCGCATCTTCTAATTCTAGCGTTCTTCATCCTCCCACCTTGTAAAGTCACGCTACGGTGCTTACCACCATTCGCTACATTCTGTTAACGGCACGGCGTGACTGGATCTTTATGGGGCTTGCGGTCGCGCTTTTTGCGGTGTTTGCCGTTTCCTCCTTTTTGGGCGGCACCTCGCTGGTAGAACAGCAGCAGATGACCGCCGTGTTTGTGGGCAGCGCCACACGCCTGGTGCTCATCATTGGGTTGATCCTCTTTGTCTGCTTCCATGTTCGCCGCGCCTTTGAGCATCGCGAGGTGGAATTTATCCTCACCCGCCCCATTTCGCGCACACGCTTCGTGCTCTCTTATTGGCTTGGCTTTTTCACCGTGTCGCTTTGGCTTTTGCTTCCCTTGCTCGGCGCGATGCTACTGCTCCTGCCTGGGCTTCATTTGGCAGGGCTTGCATGGTGGGGCGCAAGCCTCATGCTTGAAATTGCAGTGATCCTCGCCTTTGCACTCTTTGTCGCGCTGATTTTGCGCAGTGCCGTCAGCGCGGTGTTGCTCTGCTTCGGGTTTTATGTGATGGCGCGGATGATGGGTTTTTTCCTCTATCTTCTCGATAAGCCCTATGATCTGGCCACGCTCAGCTTCAATGCTCTTTTGCACCATATCATGACCCTACTTTCTGCGCTGATGCCCCGGCTCGATCTTTTTGGGCAAACCGAGTGGTTGATTTATGGTACCGTCCCTGTCGGGGATTTCCGATTTGTCGCACTCCAGGCGGCCATCACCATTCCGCTCCTGCTTGGGATGGCGCTACTGGATTTTGCCCGGCGCGATTTTTAAAAAGAGCCGCCTTTTTGCACATGTCACGCCGCCTGCTTTCCTGTTATGTGCTGCTGCTCGCCGGGTTGCAGGTGCTCTTTTGGACCGGCATACCCGGTGCAACCGGTGTGCCCGACACAAAGGAAGAGGCAAACACCGCCACGGAGCAAGCAGCAAGAGCCCCGCTCTTAAGCGGTACGCGTCATCTCAAACCGCTGCTTGCCGTGGTGCCGCCAGTCCCTTCCCCCACCCAGATCACGGCCGCTTCCTTTGGCGAGAACCAGTTCCTGTTTCGTCGCTTAGCCCTTCGCATTCAAAATGCCGGGGATAGTTTTGGCCGCTTTACCGCGCTCAAAAATTATGACTATCAGGCGCTCTATCAATGGTGGTCCCTGCTGGATGATCTGGATGCCAGGTCCCACATGATGCCGGCCCTGGCCAGCTACTATTACAGCGCCACGCAAACGCCAAAACCTCACATCCCCCATGTGGTGCGCTATTTGGAGGAACATAGCGACCGCAACCCGGAAGCAAAATGGTGGTGGTATGGCCAGGCGGCCTACCTGGCGCAGCACAAGATTGACGATAACGACACCGCACTGCGCATTGCCTATAAGCTGGCAGCACTCCCGGACACCGTTGCGATGCCGCTTTGGACGCGTCAGCTTCCGGCGTTTATTCTGGAGAAAAAGGGCCAGTTTGACCAGGCCTGTAAGCTGATTCTTAACATCATCGACCACCATGAAAATCTGACGCAGGGCGAGCTGAACTTTATGTTCTACTTCATCAACGAGCGCATCCAGGCGATGGAACATGTGGACCCACGCACCATCGACCCACGCTGCCAGGCCCTGATTCAGAAGGATGGGTGAGAGGGTGTGGTAGAATGTCATCCCTTACTTAATCCCCTCTCCCCTCTAAGGGGAGAGGGTTAGGGTGAGGGGGCGCACTATAAATCAAGCTCAAGCGGCGCGGAGCCTTAAGCTCCCACTTGGTCGCTACTCGCACGGCAAGCCGTGCTCCGAGAGGTGCCCCTGCAGCCACCTTACTCCCCGAACACGGAACCCCGAACACGGAGCACGGAACCCGCAGCTTGCCCTTGCGGCCACGCCACGCTATAAGCTTACATCATGAGCGAACCTGCCCACCATATCCCCGCCCTGCCGGGTACCACCGCCGATACCAAGGCGCTGTTTGGCGTGGCCACTCCCTGGGAGGTGCCCGCCTATGCCGATCCTTCCCCCTATACACCCGAGATCGACCCTTCCTATGTCTTTGACCCAGCCATCACGCGGCTGATCCTCACCGGCTTTGCCCACAACCGCCGCACGCTGATCCAGGGCTGGCACGGCACCGGCAAATCCACCCACATCACCCAGATTGCCGCCCGGCTGAACTGGCCCTGCATCCGGCTGAATTTGGATGGTCACTTAACGCGCATGGATTTGATCGGGCGCGACGCCATCCTGCTCGAAGAGGGCCAGCAGGTCACCCGCTTTAAGGAGGGCATCCTCCCCTGGGCGATGGAGCAGGGTGCCGCCCTCGTGCTCGATGAATATGACGCCGGGCGCATGGATGTCATGTTTGTCCTCCAACGCGTGCTGGAAGCCGAAGGCAAGCTCACCCTGGCCGAGCAAAATCGGGTCATCACGCCGCATCCTTCCTTCCGGATTTTTGCGACCGCCAACACGGTGGGGCTTGGCGACCCGACCGGGCTCTATCACGGCACCGGGCTGATCAATCAGGGTCAGATGGACCGCTGGCAGCTGGTCGGGCGCTTAAACTATCTGCCGCCGGAGCGTGAGCTGGAAATTGCCCGCACGCAGGTGCCGGCCATGCAAAGCAAGAAAAACCAAAAAACGTTGAAGGCGATGATCGCGCTGGCGGGCCTCACCCGCATCGGTCTGCAGCAGGGCGATATCGGCTCGGTGCTTTCACCGCGCACCGTCATCATCTGGGCCGAAAATTACGCCCTGCTCGGCGATTTAGAAGAGGCATTTTGTGTCTCCTTTCTCTATAAATGCGACGAGGAAGACTGGCCCACCATCGCAGAATATTACCAGCGCGCAACCGGTGAAACCTTGCAGGCCGTCGCTTCGGTCGCACCCTAAGCGCTTATCCCTTGCCGATGCGCCCCCTCTTTCTCATTCCCGCCCGCATGGCCTCCACTCGCCTGCCAGGCAAGCCACTGGCGGATATCGCAGGCGTGCCTATGATCGTGCAGGTCTGCCGCCGCGTGGAAGAAGCCCAGCTTGGCCCGGTCGTGGTGGCCGCCGCTGAGTCGGAAATTGCAGAAGCAGTGCAAGCCGCCGGCTTTGAGGCCGTGCTCACCCCGCCGGGCCTTCCCTCAGGCACGGATCGCATCTGGCATGCCTTGCAGCAAGTCGACCCGGAAGGAGAGCACGACACCATCATCAACGTCCAGGGTGACCTGCCTACGCTGGACCCGGAGGTGCTCCGCGCGATCTTGGCACCGCTAAAAAACCATCCTAACGCGGAAATCACCACCGCCGCCGCGCGCATCACCGAACTGGCAGAACACACCAACCCGCATGTGGTCAAAGCCGTGGTCGCCTGGGAGGAAGGCTCTACGCCACGCCAGGGCCGCGCGCTCTATTTCACCCGTGCGACCGCCCCCTCCGGCGAAGAAAGCCCCCGCTATCATCATATCGGGGTCTATGCCTATCGCCGTACCACGCTTGAGCGCTTTGTGGCCCTACCCCCCAGCCCGCTGGAACAGCAGGAGCGGCTAGAGCAGCTCCGCGCGCTGGAAGCCGGTATACCGATCCAGGTGGTGGAAACCGAAGATATCCCCCTAGGCGTGGACACACCGGAAGACCTGGAAAAAGCGCGGGGAGCGCTTCTTTAATATCGCTTGGGGCGCCGCGAAGCCTTAAGCTCCCGCTTGGTCGCTACTCGCGGGATTTGTTGAAGCAGGGGTCTTAAGCCCTGCAACCCCGCCCTCGCTTGGGGCTCGGCGTCGCGTTGCTCTTAAGGAGCGGGCAACATGCCCGCTCCAGGAGGTGCCCACGCCACCGCCTTATATCCCCTCCCCCTTGAGGGGGGAGGGTTAGGGCCTGCCCTCCGTAGCTTTAGCGTAGGAGGGAGGGGGTGTATTCTTTATTAAAAGGGGGCCTTGCCCCCTTGTGATCCCCCGCCGGCGCACGTGCGCCGCGTCGCTTCGCTCCTAGTCGCGCGGATACACCGCGCTCCGGGGAGGTACCCATGCAGCCGCCCCACGCCCCGTCATCCCGTGGTTTAACCACG
>JANQHP010000170.1 GCA_028282625.1 Rickettsiales bacterium
GTCAGGATTTGGGCTGCCTGCTGGTAAAAAATCTGCATGAGTGGCTTCAGGCGCTCAATATTATCGGGCGTCAAACCCACATAGACCGTGGTCGGCTCCAGCTTGAACTTGTTGAAATCAAAGTCACTTTTGGCAGTCGCCGCGTCAATCAACGGGTTGGTCCAAAGCTCCATTCCGGAGTTCAGCGTGGAGACCACACCGGAGCGCTCCTTATCGGCCTTTTGCAAGAACGCCGCGATGTTCATATAGGAAACCGGGTGGATCTGCTTACCGAGCGTATCCAGCACCACCGCCAAATTATAGACCACATCATCGCTACGCAGCGTCCGCACAATTTCTCCCAGCGTCTTGGTTTTTTCGGGCACGCAGAGCAGGTAAAGCGCGACCCCGGCAAAGAGCGCCCGCGCCTCGTTCTGCCAGAATTCTTGCTCAGGCAGCAGCAAAGAGGAAATCTTTTGCACATCATCCACCATCGCGCCGTGCGACTCGCTCACCCAATCCAGCGGATTGTAGCAATGGCTCATCCCCTCAGGGCTTGCCGGGTTCCACAGATAGACGTTCTGCCCCATTTTGCTCTTGCGGTAGCCGCTGGTCAGCTCATAGTTCTCCAGCTTAATGTCATGCACCACCACCGAATCCTGCCAAAAGAGCAGGTTCGGGATCACAAAGCCCACACCTTTACCCGACCCGGTCGGTGCAAACAGAAGAATATGCTGGAAGCCATCGGCAATCAAATAGCCGCGTTTGGTATTGCCCAGCAGCACCCCCTTCTTCGCGCGCATGCCCGCCTTGCGGATGGCACTCTCGCCGGCCCAGGCAGCGTCCCCGTGCAGGGATTCCTTCTTTTGAAACGGACGAAAATCGATCAGCGGCGCGCGAATCACAAACACGATGACGCAAAACAAAATAAACCCACCCAACAGCGGCACAAAAAGCTGGATTGGCAACATGCCAAGATCGGCGTGGCGGTAATCCAGCCAGTAAAACAGCAGGCGATTGTGCGTTTCGTTGATAAAGCCCGGGTCAAAAAGCCGCAGCGCGATGTCGTTATATTGCCCGAAATAGACCCACACCACCGAGGCGTAAGAAGCCAGATACAAGCACACATAAAAGATAAGACCCACCACCAACAGCAGCACAACGCCATTTTGCAGATGATGCAGCCTCAACATGAACCATGCCCTCTTGGTGTAATCACACCTGTTATTATATCCCGCACAGCACGTTTGTACACCGGGGAATGCAACCCTTTTGTCCATGCTTTTTAGAGGAAGGTACGGTGCGCTGAAACAGGCTTGCTTTTCCGTACGCAGCAGGCTAAGTTCTGCGCCCCTTTTCCCTCATGCATCTGTGGGGCCTTAGCTCAGCTGGGAGAGCGCAACGCTGGCAGCGTTGAGGTCACCGGTTCGATCCCGGTAGGCTCCACCATCCGCCTTCGCTTACGCTTCGGCGCGATTGGCTTGTCCAATCGTGAACGAAGTGTTAGAGAAGTGGATGCCGCGCCGTAGTGAATCACGGCGAAGCCCGAAGGACAGAGGCGGAGAAACGAAGGCGGGCTTATTGCTATGTGGCACGTATATATTCTTCAAAGTAAAAAGGATTCTGGCCGTTTTTATACTGGCCTAACGGACGATTTAGATCGCCGATTAAAGCAGCATAATTCGGGGCAATCTATCCATACGAATAAATTTATGCCATGGAAAATCAAAACATACGTTGCATTTACAAATAAGAAACAAGCAGAAAAGTTTGAAGAATATCTCAAAACTGCTTCCGGAAGAAATTTTGCAAAGAAGCGCCTATAACATTTTCTGTAGCACTTTTAGCATGACGAACCAGTTTGGTTGATAGTCTTTATCTTCAATGGCCCAGTTGCAATAACATACATGCTATCAAGACGCCAATCATCACATAACTTATCTAATGTTGTTTTCATATATTGCCTGTCCTTTGTCTTTTTGTTACATATCAGCACTATATGCCACTTCTTAAGGATACCCAGAATTTTTTGGTTCGATAAATTCCCGTTGGCCTCCACCACCCACCTAAAAAAAACACACCATGAAACTTCTGCGCACCACCCTTCAGGACCACCCACGTAAGATTGGGCTGTGCCACGCTCCACTCTCCTATCTGGCAAACGCGTAACGAGGTGTGACGATGGAATTTCTACCGGATTTTTTCCTAAGGCTCCTCACCCAATTTCAATCGCCCACGCTGGGCTTTTTGATCGGGGGCATGGTCATTGCCGCCCTTGGCAGCAATCTCAAAATTCCCAATGCGGTCTACCAATTTATCGTGTTTGTGCTGCTGATGAAAATTGGCCTCAAAGGCGGGATTGAGATTCGGGAAGCCGACCTCAGCGCCATGCTGCTGCCTGCTCTCTCGGCGGCCATCATTGGCGTGGTGATCGTGCTGGTCGGCAGCCTCATCTTTGCACGCCTGCCGACCATTCAACGCGAAGATGGCATCGCCACGGCGGGATTGTTCGGCGCGGTGAGCGCCTCCACCCTTGCTGCGGCCATGGTGTTGCTGGAGGAAGAATCCATTGCCTATGAAGCCTGGGTGCCCGCACTCTACCCTTTCATGGATATCCCTGCGCTCATTCTGGCCATCGTGCTGGCCAATCTTCACCTGCACAAACAAAAGGGGGAGCAAACCAAGATGGATATTGCGGGCATGATCAAAGAGAGCTTGCGCGGATCGGCACTGTCCGCCCTGCTTTTGGGGCTTGTGCTTGGGCTCTTTACCCAAGTCGAAAGCGTGCTAGAAAGCTTCTATGAACCGATGTTCCGCGGGTTCCTTTCGGTCTTGATGCTCGTGATGGGCATGGAGGCGTACGCACGGCTGAACGAGTTGCGCAAAGTGGCACATTGGTACGCGGTCTATGCCTTCTTTGCACCTATTGCCCATGGGCTGATGGCGTTTGGGCTCGGATATATAGCCCATATCACGGTAGGTTTTAGCCCTGGTGGGGTGATCCTTTTGTCGGTGATGGCCGCCTCCAACTCCGATATTTCGGGCCCGCCCACGCTACGCGCCGGGATCCCTTCGGCCAACCCTTCCGCCTATATTGGCGCGTCCACCAGTGTTGGCACCCCGGTCGCCATCGCCGTGTGTATCCCGCTATTCATCGCGCTGGCAGAAGCCGTCTTTCATAACAGTGTCTAGGTAACGAGGAGAAAGTCCCATGGCATTACACCGGGCAGAAAAAGTGATTATTATCACAGAAAAAATGATCGCAAGAGGCGTGTGCGACATCATAGAGGCCTGCGGCGCCACCGGCTATACCATTGTGGCGGCCGGCGGCAAAGGCAGCCGCGGCATGCGCTCCACCTCCGAGAGCGCCTCGGTGGTCGAGGATTTTGCCAACGTCAAAATCGAAGTGATCGTGAACGATAAGCAGATGGCCGAGGCGATCATGGAGCAGGTTACGCAAAGCTTTTTCCAGCATTATTCCGGCATCACCTACATGGAATATGTCGAAATTCTTCGGCCGCAAAAATTCGGCCACACACCCCCTAAAAGATCATAATTTATGTGGGACTTCATAAGGCGGGGACAGGATTCACATTAATATATTATCCATATGATAAAAAACAGAAAAATAAATATGGCTCTTAATATATGCTCCCCAAATATGCCCCCATGTGATGTAAATAGAAGTACCCAATACGGGTTTGGCATGGGTTATATTAGACACTGTTAGCGCATGATAACAGTGTCTAAATACTGCCCGAGTTCAGGAGTGCGTTCATTTGCTCCAAACAGTCTTTATTCTTTCCTTTTTGCAGGCATTGGCCAATACCTGCTGCCTTGGCTTTTGCAATATGTTCTTCAGCATAGGCTTCGCTTAGAACAACAATTTTAGTGCCAGGTGCTTTGTTTAGAAGTGCTATAGCAATTTCAGGGGCTGTTGCATCTCGTAGATTATAATCAAGTACAACGAGCTTATGCTGGGTTGCATCAAATATCTCCAGTGCTTCTTCCATGGAGCGGGCAGTGTCTAGTACAAAAGGGTTGCCCATAGAGTCCAGATTTTCCTGCATTAAAAAAATCTGTGCTTGGTCGTCTTCTACATACAGCACCGTTTTATGCTTCTTTGTGATGGATGCTCCTGTGTTGTTCATACGACGTTTGATTATTTTTTGTTAAGATCATGGGCCCATCCCACCACTTTTTCAATGACATCACTCATTTGTTCGGTGGTGTTCGCCACATCTTTGACGATGTAGTCCAGTGCCCCTTTGCGGGCAGCTTCGGCCTGAATGGTTTGGTGGGGTTCACCGGTTAAAATCACCACTGGCAGCATTTTGCCCTTGGACTGTACGTGGAGTGCCTCCAGAATTTTGACGCCATTCATTTCTGGCAGGTAATAATCCACAAACGTGCAATAGATATTTTGGCTAGCGGATATTTCCAGTGCCTCTTCGCCACTTTCCGCCGTGAAGACGGCATAATCCTCTTGGGAATGCTCGAGCAAATCCTTATAAAACTCCAAGTCATCAGAGTTATCATCGATGATCAATATATTTTTAGGCATCCTATTTCCTTATTATTGAGCGGTTTTAGGCAAGATAGCAATTTCAAACCAATATTCTTTTAGGCGCTTGATGGCCGCCATGAAATTTTCCAGATCCACGGGTTTTTGAATGTAGGTATTGGCGCCAATTTTGTAGCAGGCATCAATGTCGCGTTCATCGGAGGAGGTAGTGAGCACGACCACTGGAATTTCCTTGAGGGTGTCGTCTAATTTAATTTTTTCCAATACTTTGCGACCATCCAGGCCTGGCATGTTCAAATCAAGCAAGATGATGCCTGGCCGTGGAGGTTTGACACTCGCATAAGAGCCGTCGTGATACAGGTAATCCAGCGCCTCCTGGCCGTCTTCGCATCGTGCCAGTGGGTTGGCAAGGTTGGATTCTTTGAGTGCCATTTGCGTGGTTTCGTAATCATCGTCACTATCTTCAACAATAAGAATCGTTTGACTGTTGGATATACCGTTGGTCATGCTGCTGTTCTCCTGGACTTTTTCTTGGTTGTTTCTTTGGCCTCACCTGGCAGGGTGAAATAAAAAGTGGTGCCTTGGCTTTTTTCTGACTCGATCCAGATTTTGCCCTGATGCCGGTCGATAATTTTATGCACGAACGTTAGACCAGAGCCAGTGCCACCGCCATAGGCAGATTTTTTGTGCAGGCGTTTGAAGATGCGAAACACCTCGTCGTGGAATTCCGGCGCAATGCCAATGCCATTATCCTTCACATAAAATATTTTTTGTTTACGCCCTTCTATCGTTTGGTTTTTAAATCCAATTTCGATGGTTTTCTTGCTGTTATCGTTATATTTGATCGCGTTGGTGATAAGGTTTCGAAACACTTCGCCTATGCGTACTTTGTCGCATTCAATAGTGGGCAATTTTCTTGGGATATGTACCTGTACATACTCCTCTTCAATAGAGGGGGTGGAGGTGATGATTTCTTGTATCACATGATTTAGGTCGGTCTTTTGCCACGCAATATCGCTGCGTCCCATGCGTGAAAAATAGAGCAAGTCGCTGATCAGCGTTTCCATATATTGGGTGAGTTCCATCACACGATTAAGCCGCCGAGTGCCGTCCTCACTGAGGGTGTTATCTGAGTCACGGTGCAGGAAATGAGTGTGGTTGTGGATGCCGCGCAAGGGTTCTTTTAGGTCGTGCGAGGCGATATAGGCAAATTCATCCAATTCTTCATTGGAGCGCTTGAGCTGTGCTTGGATTTTCTTCATCGCTGTAATGTCGGTATGGGTACCAATCATGCGTATCGGCGTGCCATCTTTGTCCCATTCCACCACCCTGCCCCGGCAGATAACATAGATCGTAGATCCATCTTTATGGCGATACCGTACCTCTTGATAAAAAGGGCACTCTCCTTTTGTTTCAACATGCTCATCAAAATTCTTTAACACAGGAGGAAGGTCTTCCTCAAAAATAAGTGATTGCCACTCACTGGGATGATGCTTTTTCTCTTCTGATTTAAAGCCCAAAATTTCCCAGAAACGTGGGGACATATATTCATACTCATCTTGCAAATGCCAATCCCAAAAGCCATCATTGGCGGCTTCGTGGAAGATATCACGAAACAGCTCGCTTTCCTTTAGAGCTTTGCGTTCGCTGATGTCACGTATTGTGCCAACAAACATCGACTTGCCATCAATCATCATTTCTTCGATGGCAAGCTCAATAGGGACTTCATGCCCATCTTTATGCTGTGCAGCCACCTCACGGATACTGCCAATAATATTTTTCTTTCCTGTATCAAGGTAGTTTTTTAGGTAGCCATCATGCGCCTTGGCTGTGACCTTCGGCATCAGCATCTTCACATTTTTGCCAAGCACTTCTTTTTCGCTATAGCCCAAAATATCTTGCAAGGAGGGGTTCACCGATTGGATGATACCTTTCGCATCGATGGTCACAATACCCTCTTTTACTGCATCAAAGATGGCTTTCATGCGCGCAGCATGTGCCACGATTTGTTCTTTTAGCACCTCTTCGCGCTGCTGTTGTTTTTCCTGCTCTATTTTTTCTTTGAGCAACGCGCTTATTTTATGGGCGGCCTGTACATTTTCATCGGCCCATTGTGGGGCGGCACCTTGCAAGGTTTCTTTCCATAGTGAGAAAGAACCGCGTGGGGTAAGGCGGAAGCCTACACTGTCCATCGCGATGTTCTTTTCCGGCTTGCCCGCCCAATGGACCTGTTGCACTGTTTCATTTCGAAACCACACAATGCGTCCTTCTATTTCCTTTCCCACAGGCACAGACAATATACCCGCAGCATTTGCATAAGCTTGAACCGGCAGATCAAGATGCTCACTCAGGCGATGTGTTGAGAATATATCATGCGTGTGCGTGTTTTCCAGCCAATCAAGAATGATTTTTACCTCTGTTTTATTAGGTGTTTTACCGTGCACATGCTGTTTTTTTCCTAATGCCACTGCCACACCGTCTGCGTCCATGACCTGGCAGAGCAGATCAGCATGCGCGCTCAATGCCTCATCCAATGGCTTTTCAGGCGTTAAGGCAGCCGCGATATCTGCAAGCAGGAGTTTTTGCTCTTTCTCGCGTTCGGAACGCTTTGATTCTTCCAATGTGGAAAGGTGAGAAGAAAATACATGGCCCACCAATTCCGAGGCCATACGAATTTTGTGTGGCACATATTTGGGGTCGTTATGATGGCAAGCCACCAATCCCCAAAGCTTTTGATTCTGAATGATCGAAATCGACATGGAAGCGCTGACCTTCATGTTATCCAGATATTGCAAATGCACGGGTGAAACACTGCGCAAAACCGACAGGCTAAGATCAGTCATCTCTGTGGTGTCAGAATTATAGGTGGGAATAATGGGTACGGGTTCATAGTGGATATCAGCAATCATGCGTAGATAGCTATTGGAATAAAGCTTGCGTGCCTGTTCTGGAATATCAGATGCAGGGAAGCGCAGATTTAAGTAAGAAGGCATATAGTCTGCGCGACTTTCAGCAACGACTGTACCGTTCCAGTCTGGATCAAATTTATAGAGCTTCACCCGATCAAATCCTGTAAGGTTTCTGACCTCATTGACCACGGTGCCGTAGAGTGTCTGTAATGTATCAGACTTGCGTAATTTGAGTGAGAAGCCCCGCAAGCGATCATAAAAATCCTGTAGGACGCCTGCGTTGTCTTCTGTGGGTGTTGGCTCCATTTCCAATACCAAGTGGTTTCCAGAGCGGTGAATGACTGCGTCAAAACGCCTTGTGGTATGGTGATAGTCGGATTCCAAAGCCATGGACTTAATCGGCTGTAGGGTCCCGGAAGTAATAATTTCTCTTAGCTGCTTGATTTGCTTTTTGCCCAAAAATTGATCGATGGACTTGCCAATGAGTCCAGATGCTGAAATGCCAAAGAATTCTGTAGTATTATTACTGGCTTGCAGAATTTCCATCTCTGGATCAGAAAGCACAAACAACACCCCATGTGGCTGGATCGCACCAGTGAGATGGATGGGCTCTTTGGCACAGTTCTCCAGCGCATCCGCCAGCTCTTTTTCCGAAAGCTCGGTGCGTAGTGTCATGTTGTTCATGCATGCCTCTCATGGCAATGGGTGAGCCAGCGTTCCAAGCTGAGGAACGCGTGCTGGGCGGCACAGATGATCGCATCGTATGAGCGGATCGGCTGTGCTTCCAGCAAGGTTTTGGTATGGCGCCACACCGTGCCGGTTTCTTTACCATGCGCGTGGAAGAAGCGTCCGCCGGTTTCTTGCGTTAGGCCAAGCGATTTCTGCAAATGTTTAGAGATCACCTGACTGCCTAGGCTGGAGCCTTCCGTGACGTAAAGAAAGCCCATCTGTTTGGTTGCTTCTTTTAGAGGAGGACGGTCAAAACAACGAGGTATATTGGGGGGTTTTTGGTCAAAATAGTCCAGATCTTCTTCCAGCCACATGGCACGCATTGCGGCACTTTCAGTGCATGATGCAAGTGGCGCATAAAATCCATAGAATGCGTGTAATATAAGAATATAGTGTGCATGTGTAAGGTTTGGTGAGGTGAGTGGCTCTGTGAGCGGATGGACATGTAGCCTTTCATGCGCCTCTGCGGTGGCGGTGCGCAGACGTTGCAGTAATGCCTGGGCGGGCGCAGATTGTGTGGCAGTATCTACACGCATTCTTATCCCTCCTTCCGACAGAGATAATTGCCGCCGGATTCTTCTTCAAACTGGAGGCTATCGATCAGGGTGACCGCGTGTTGCAATTTATCGTAGGTCAGCGGTTTGATGATGTAATCGGCCGCACCTAATGCCTTGCTATCATCCATATCCTGATCGGCATCCGAGCCGCTAAACACCACCACCGGCACAGAGGAAAGCTGGCTATCTTCGCGCATGGCACGCAGCACCTCTTGGCCCGGCATGTTGGGCATGTTTAGGTCCAGCAAGACAAAATCGGGTTGCTGCGCATCCGTAAAGCCATTTTCTTTCCGCAAATACTGCAGCGCTTCAGCACCATCACGCACAGAAGCAAAATTGACATGCACCTTGTCTCGCGATAGGGCGTGTTCGGCCAGAATAATTTCTGCCTCACTATCATCGACCATCAAAAGATTAGCTAGCTTGTTTGAATGGTTGGCCATTGCCGCTTAACTCCCGTTGTTTTTTCTTTGGTAAGGTAAAATAGAAGGTGGAACCTTTGCCTAATTCTGATTCCACCCAAATGCGTCCGCCATGTTTTGCCACAATTTTCTGGCAAATGCTCAGTCCGATCCCACTACCTTCATATTCTTCCTTCTTGTTCAGGCGCTGGAAAACGTTAAAGATTTTATGGGTATGTTCGGGTTTCATGCCAATACCGTTATCCCGTACAGAAAAGATCCACTCGCTTTCGTTATCGTCTATGCTCACATGCACATGTGGCGTACCTTCTTTGCAGAATTTTAGGGAATTGCTGATCAGATTCTGCAACACTTGAAAGAGCTGCATTTTGTCTGCCTTGATAGTGGGTAGTGGGTCATAGGTGACATTGGCCTTGCTTTCATCAATGGAAAGCTTGAGGTTTTCCATGACCCGCCTAAGCTCTTCCTCTGCATCGACTTCACCCAGCTTCAGATTTTTATTTTCTAGCTGAGAATAGGTCAGGATGCCTTTGATCATTTCCTGCATGCGCGTGGCACTGTCTTCAATAAAGTGAAGATATTCCTTGCCTTTATCGTCTAATGATTCGCTATAGTTACTATGAAACAGGCTAGCAAAATTCTCAATGAGGCGCGCGGGCTCTTTCAAATCATGCGAGCATACATAGGCAAAGCGTTCCAGTGACTCATTGGTTTTGCTTAAATGCTCTAAGGCCTGCCGGCGGTCGGTGATATCATAGACCGAGCCAGTCATGCGAATAGGTGCCCTGGCTTTATCCCATGTGGCCTGACCGCGTGCGTGCATCCAAAGATAATTGCCATCTTCTTTGCGCATGCGAAATTCCACATTAAAATCAAATCCACGCTGCAAATGCGCCTGCAAGATCGCCATCACATCCTCGCGGTCATCTTCGTGCATGCGTTCTTCAAACACCTCAATAGAAGGCGTGAATCTTTTGCGGGCAATTCCTAGCATTTTGAGGAAGAGGCTAGACCAGTGCATTTCACCGGTTTGGATGTTCCAATCCCAAATGCCAGCATTGGAGCCCTGCACGGCCAAGTCATAGCGCTGCTCGCTTTCTTGTAATTTCTGCAAAATGTTTTGTTCTTGCGTATTATCCAAATACGTGAGCACGGCTCCTTTCACATTGCCATGCTCGTCCTTGTAGGGAAGGATACGCTCAGAATAACTGGTGCCTTCTGCCTTTAATTGACGGATGAAGGCCTTCCCTTTTTTGATCACCCCCATCACATTCTTGCGCAAATCAGGAATATCAATTTCTGTTGCGATGCTTGTGAGTGCGCTGCCTTCTGCATCATCCCCCAGCATGAAAATACTCCACGCAGCCTTATTAAAGCGGGTAATCACCAAATCGTTGTCCACTACCAGCATGGGCATATCGATGCTTTCTTTAATATTGTCCAAATCTCCGTTGATCATAGAAAGCTCACCGGATTTGATTTGCAGCTCTTCATTGACTGTGAGTAATTCTTCATTCGTGGACTGCAGTTCCTCATTAGCTGTTTCCAGCTCTTCATTGGAAGATTGTAGTTCCTCGTTCGTGGACTGCATTTCCTCGTTGGTGGATTGCAGCTCCTCATTGGAGGTTTCTAGTTCTTCCACCACAGTTTGTAGGTGCTCACGCGTGGCAGAAAGCTCTTGTTCCAGCTCGGCGATAATGGGGTCGGCCCCGGATTTCTTGGCAGTTTCGCCTTCTTTGAGCCGTTTGATTTTTTCAAAAGAGATCAGGATCAACCGTTCCGGTGAGTTTTTGAGGGACAATGGGCGAATGACAATATTGATCTTATGCATCTTGCCGTTCACATTCAGTTTTTTAGGCAAGACGCTTTGTTCGGATCCTTCGCGCAGTATTTTATAGACCAGTGCTCTAAGCTCCTGACGAAATTCCTTGCGCGCGAGTGAGGCAAGGTTTGTGCTGGCATCCCCGGCCGAAAGTTGAGTGTAGGCCTGCACATCACCATAAATGCGCAGCACATCCATATTTTCATCAATCAGTAGGCTATCCGGTGACAATGCACCGATCAGTGCATCGGGCAAATCATGGTTGGCTTTGCTGTTTTTGTTGGTAGCGCTTGTCTCTATTTTGGGCACGGTGCTGTAAGATAGCTTGGTGGTGCGGGTATGGTCTGCCGATGACACTAGCTTGCGTTTAAAAATCTTGGCCTTGCTGTTGATGGATTGAAACAAGGTACCAGACTGGCCCAACGCTTCGGATTTGCCTAAAAACAAGATGCCATTTGAATTGAGTGCGTAATGAAATAAATTCATTACCGTGTTTTGCAGCTTGTTATTAAAATAGATCAACACATTACGGCAGGTAATGAGGTCTAAGCGCAGGAATGGCGGGTCATCAAACACATTATGTTTAGAGAACACCACCATGTCGCGCACGGCTTTGACAATTTCGTACGCGTTTTCCTTGTGGCGGAAATAGCGCTCCTTGATTTTTTGATCCACCCCTTCCAGCGTGGTTTCGGCGTACACGCCCTTGCGTGCCAGTGCAAGCGCATCCACGTCAATGTCGGTGGCAAAAAGCTGGAAATTATAGTTCTGCTGTAGCCTGCTTAAGCCTCCAGCGGCTTCGGCAAACAAGATGACAATGGAATAGGCCTCTTCACCCGTAGCACAACCCGGCACCCAGACACGGATATTTTCGTCTTCTTCCTTCTCACGCAGCATTTGCTCAATCTGCGCCTTGGCACCGTCAAACGCATCTTTATCTCGGAAAAACTGCGTGACCGTGATCATGATGTCGCGGAAGAGTAAATCCAGCTCTTGTGGATTTTTTTCCACGTACTCCAGATAATCATCCAGATCCGCTACGCTGCATGCTGTCATTCGACGATTGAGGCGACGCAGCAATGTGCCGCTCTTATAATCCTTGAAATCTACTCCGCTGCGGCTTTTGAGCAAATGCATTAGCTCCTGCATGGAGGTGCGCTTTTCATCGGTTTCCTGCATCAGGTGGATGTTGTGTGGCGAACGAATCAGTGCAGCGATTTCCGGACCAATTTTTTCAGGAGGTAGGATGATGTCCACACAGCCTGTTTCGATGGCATTAGCCGGCATACCATCATATTTAGCAGTTTTGGGTTCCTGCGCGATGGTGAGCCCACCACCTGCACGCACCGCCCGTACACCGTGAGAGCCATCCGAACCGGTGCCTGATAAAATAACACCAATTGCATGATCTCCCATTTCTTCTGCCATGGTGCTGAAAAACAGGTCTACCGAAGGCTTGGGGCTATGCTCTGACATTGGTTCGCGCATGCGCAGGCGGCCTTCTTTCACAAACACGTCGCTATTGGGCGGTGTAATATAAATCACTCCAGCTTCGGGCTGGAGACCATCTTCCACTTCTTCCACGCGCATGGTCGTTTCACGCCCTAAAAGCTGTACCATCATGCTTTGATGTTTGGGCGAAAGATGTTGTGCAATGATATAGGTGGTATTTGTGTTGCGCTTGGGTAGCTTCTTTACCATTTCGCGTAGCGCTTCCAAGCCACCAGCAGAAGCGCCGATCCCCACCCAATAAAGGCGCGCACCGTTTTTTGTAACGTGGCTCTTATTCTTGCCTGCAGTGGTAGTCGCCGTTTTTTCTTTCGTGGCTGTGGCTGCTTTTTTTGTGGAGGTTTTGGCGGGTGCCCTTTTTTGCCTTGCCGTTACACGCTTTTCTGCCATTTTAGACCCTCATAATCTTTAAGCGCTAAATTGTAATGCGCCCAACAAAATAACCTCCAATACTACTTATTGGTTTATAAAAAGCAATCTCATTATACTATAGATTGCTTTATGTGTGGTGAATAGAGTGTGATGGCTGCTGATCTAAAAGCAGGTTATTTCTATCTCAACAGTCAGTTGAAGTGTTTAAAGGTTGGAAATAAGCTTTCCCAGGTCAACCCCCAAAGCTTTGCATAGTTTGAGGCAGGTAAGAATGGTTGGCGTACGTTTGTTTTGCTCTATCATACTGATGGCTCGATCGCTCATTCCCACTTTTTTCGCCAATCTAGCCTGAGACAATCCTTGCTCTAACCGCAACGCCTTAAAGCGGCTGGCTAATTCCCTGACTTTTTGTTCTGAAATTTTATCTTTCATAATGAAAATAAAATGACAGATTGACGTATAAATAATAGCGAACTATAGTTCGCTATTATTTATGGAAAAGCACAAAGCCGTATGAAACCAATATATTTGGAGTAGCGTTATGACTATGCCTAACAAAAGATCCACCACCGTCATTGATCAAATTATTGGCCAAAATATACAAACACTGAGGATAACGATGGGGTTAACACGTGCAGAGTTGGCAAAGCATCTGGAGATCACCCAGCAACAGCTCCAGAAATATGAAAAGGGTGCCAACCGCATTACCTGTAACCGCGTGTGGCAAATTGCTCAGTTATCCGGAGCAAATGTGGAGCAATTCTTTGCTCACTTGGACAGTGTGGAGCCGCCGCAGGCGTTACCATCTTTTTCACGAGGTGATATTGGCCTATATCAGGCTTTTCATGCACTTGAGTGCAAAACGCAGCGTGATGCGATCATACGATTGATGCGTGTGATGGTGGGTGAAGAATCTAGTAATAATAACACTTTTTAGTTTTTATTTTTAGGCCCAAACTACTCACTTGAGAGCCTGCGGAGATTCTCCTCTTCCTATATGTATTTCACTGCGACTGATGCGTCTTCGTTGTTCGATTTCAGACAACTGCCCATAACTCTGGAAGGTGGTATTAATGGAACTATGGCCGAGGGCTTGCCGCACAGCATTGAGAAATTCTGGTGATTGGGTTTCAGCAAATCGCACCATCGTATGGCGAAAAGAGTGCGGGCGGATATATGGATAACCTGCTGCTTCAAAAGCATTTTTAAAGACACGAATGATAGAAGCATTGGAGGCAATGGTTTGATGTGTCATCTCCCGCTGCAGCATATTGGTTTGATTAAACCGGGCAGTGATAACAGGAAACAGAGGGTCTTTCTCTGTAAAGCCTCTCTCAAGCAATGTATTGTGCCAACCAATCACGTGTCTCACAATGTCCTTTGGCAAGGGCATGAAATTGGCGTGTCTTATTTTAGCATATTTCACCTGCATGTCCTTTGGGTTTACATACACAAAGTAACAGCCTTCTTCTTGCATGATGTTTTTGAGTTTTACCGTACGCAATTCCGACACGCGCAGCCCACATAATGCTTGTAGGGAGATCATGGCTTTGTTGCGCTGCTCAACTAGCGTGTGGCTTGGCATCTGGCAGATCGTATTCAAAATCTGCTCATAGGTATACGATTGTTTATATTCCATTGCTTTGGCAATACGCTTTTGATTTGCGCTGATATTTAAGTAATCGATATGATTATATTGCAGCTTGCTTTTATAGCCACGCTGCCGTTCTAGCCAACGTAGAAAGTTTTTGAGTGCTCGGATATTATCATCAATATAAGAAAGGGATATGTCCGTATTCAGCATATGAGTCACGTATTTATCAGCAAGGATATCGTTAAATGTGCTGAAGGCTTGAAAATTGGTATAGAGCTCATAATCACGCAGATGTTTTAAAGTAGCGATAGTAGTTTTTTCATCTTTCTTAAGCGCACGTCGCAAATGAATGCGGTACTGATATTTTGCCCGCTCATTCTCCGCACAGAATTGATCACGCTTCTCCTTATGCATCGGAAAATAACTCCAGTTGTGTAGACGCACTTAGGGGCTTTTTATCTCCTGTATCTAAGTGAGTCTTTAAAGGGGAGGGCAAGCTATCGTATAATTCCGAAACATCAACCACGCGAAATGTCTGTTTCAGGCGTGTAATATCGTCCATCTTATACGATTTATGCATCACCGTGTGGCACGCTGAGCAGTGTGCTTTTGCCTTTAAGGAGCCATTGCAACTTTCAAGGCTAACTCTGCGTTTATAAGGAGTGTAAGCATCTTTACAGGAGAAACAGAACATTTCATGAAACTGGGTTTTGCATTTACCTGAAGCATTTAACCCGCCTAAAAACGCCTTGAGGTTATGCCCATAAATTAATGTGGGCCTTCTGCCATCAATAGTGGCAAGGCCTTGCTTGATCCATTTGCGCACCGTTTGTGGGTGCAAGAAATGCGAGCGATAAAGTGCACACACTTCATCAATATCGTAGGCGTACCAATATTTGATGCGTGCTAGAGGATAGAGTTTTTTACCCACGGAGCGCCTATTGGCTAGAAAACGTATCAATCAGTGTACGAATATCTTCCACCCGCCAGGCAGTCGTACGTGGCCCAAGCTTCACCGGTTGCGGAAAGCGTCCCGTTTTCACCCCCGCCCACCAAGTGGATTTTCCCACCGGGATCACTTCCAGAATCATTGGAAGGCGCATAAAACCTGTCTCAGGTAGTATTGTTTTGTCTTGCATCATATTGCTCCATATTGCGTTGAACAGCATGATCCAAGCACATCTAAAAGAGCGAAAATAGATGGGTGGGCTTAAAAAACCTTCAGGTGCAACCAGACAATTTTTTCATAAATAGGTGGGTGAGTTACATTCCTAAAAAAGCAGAATAATGTTATATTTCAAGAGCAAAAGGGGTAGATGAGTTTTACGCTTCCGGTGTTTTAGGTGCTCCGCCTTTGATTTGCCAATTGGCAATTTTTGCTATTTCTTCGATGCCCTGCTCATTTGGGTTGCCATCTTCTTTAGTGAGTCCAAAGCGGTGTGCGTGCTCTCGCAGCCACTTCATTAGTGCTTGTTTAGGGCTTTTACCTTTAAGACATTCAGGACGGGAAGAAATTTCTGTCCAACTTTCAATAGCAGCGGCTAATTTAGGTGCATAATGTTTGTGATGTACATTCAAATAATCTGGTGTATCGGAGTTGGTATCAGGAAAAAAGAATCCTGCAGTAAACCCCCGATTCTTTAGCCAGATGCGTAAATCAGATACTTTGATGGTGGTAAGGTTTGTGTCCAATGGATAATAAATATCATCTGGCACTTCCTTTCCTGACTTTGTTTCTTCAATGCGTGCTCCAAGCACAGAACGCTTAATGTTTGCAGGCAAGATGCCTGACTCTGCCGCATTTCCCAAAGCAGCTCTTGCGGCTTCAAAACCCTTTGGGTTAGTGGGTGAATGTAACTTTAGCTCCATCGATTCTTTTTCTGAAGGATCGACACCTACGACTAAACAAGCTGCCTGATCAATAGACAGCTCATCACATAAACGCCAATAATTAAGTCCAGTTATGTCGTCGTCCATATTGCCTCTTAAAGTTCATTAAACGACGCCAATATCATATGATGCTAAATTTTTATAGTGTTATCCAAATAATCACCCCACCATTGCATCATCTTGTACCGTTCGACTAGATATTGGGCGTGGTTATAGCTTGCACGGACCTTGTTGCGTTCACCGTGGGCAAGTTGCCGTTCAATCACATCTGGCCTAAAGCCGTGCTCATTTAATATGGTTGAGGCCGTAGCACGGAAGCCATGGGGCGTGGCTCTGCTGTGATAACCCATCCGGTACATAGCATAGAGCAGAGTATTTTCGCTTATAAATGTCACAGGCTTATTACGATTAGGGAAGATATGCTCGCGGTTGCCACTGATTTTTTGTTGTTCCTTTAGCACAGCCACCGCCTGCCTTGATAGGGGAACAATGTGCTGCTCTCGCATCTTCATTCGCTCAGCAGGAATACGCCACTCATTCTTATCCCAATTGATTTCTTGCCACCTTGCACCACGCAATTCTTTAGTGCGCACGAAGGTAAGAAGCAGCAACCGAAGTGCTAGTTTGGTTTGAAAGTCGCATTCGTGGGCTTCCAATTTTTGTAGAAATTCTGGCAAATCTTTTTCTTCCAGGCGCGCATAGTGCTTTGTTTTGTTTGGTTTCAGTGCGCCTTTCAAATCCGCTGCTATATCACGCTCGGCTTTTCCTGTGGCAATGGCATATCGAAATACTTGGCCACAGGTTTGTAGTAGGCGATGAGATAGTTCATTGGCACCACGTTTCTCAATATCTTTCAGAGCGGAGAGCAATTCTGGGGCAGTTAATTCGCTGATGGGGCGAAAGCCCACAACAGGAAAGATGTTATCTTGAAGTCGTTTAAGCACATAATGGGCATGACGTTCTGTCCAGCTTGGCTTTTGCTGCTCATGCCACTCATAGGCCACATTCTCAAATGAATTGTTTGTGTTAATACTGCGCTGTAATTTCTCCAGCTTTTTTTGTTGCCCTGGATCAATCCCATCGCCCAATAATTTTCTTGCATCATCACGCTTGATGCGCGCGTCTTTTAAAGAGATTTCCGGATAAACACCGAATGCCATGCGTTTTTCTTTTCCTCCAAAGCGATATTTCATCCGCCAATATTTGCTGCCACTAGGTGATACCTCCAAATATAAACCCGCCCCATCGGATAATTTCCTTGGCTTATCAGCAGGTTTAGCGTTTTTACAGGCGGTATCAGTCAATTTCATGGCATTGGGGGCATTTTTAGATTGCCACAGTAATATGCCCCCATTTATGCCCCAATGTGGGGGCATATGTCAATAGATGTCATGAGACTTTATCGAACACAGATAACCTCTGTTTTCCCCTATATATCTGTGTTTTTGGATTATTTTAGACTTGGTTGGGCAAGAAAATGGTGGAGGGGACAGGATTCGAACCTGTGTACGCATACGCGGGCAGATTTACAGTCTGCTGCCTTTAACCACTCGGCCACCCCTCCGCGGGCACCAACATGTCGGCATTACCTACCCAGATAACATGCTGGCTGCAAGCAAAATCTTGGCGCACCGGATGCAATTATACGTTGTATCGCCCTTCAAAAAGGCTAGACTGGCCTGGATAAGGCAAAAAGAAAGCACCTGTTTAAAGCTTTATTTACCTTTATGTAGTACTATAGAGGTTCGTTCAATGAACAATGTGTGTGCAATATGGGAATGAATCGAAAACAACAAGAAGATTTTTACAACGAAATCGTGCGTCTGTACGATTTTGCCGATGGTATCATGGATGCGATTGAGGCAGAAGGCGTGCAGAATGCCAACGCGCAGGCGGAGATCGCCATGCCGCTGGTCAACCAGGTCAACCATTCGGCCGATAGTTTGACCGAAACCTATCTGGACCATCTGGAAACGGGCCAAAACGTGCCAGAATCCCGCCTGATGGCGCGGATTGAAGGGGCCACGCGCAAGATTTTTACGCAGATCGCGCAGACAAGCCAGAAATTGCAAAAAATTGCGACGCCGGAGCAAGTCGAACCGCTTGCGCAAGAAGCCCTGCCCGAGCCGGCGGATAAAGATGCGATTTTGCTGCATTTGCAAGATGCCGTGACGCGTGGCGGCGATGTGGGCCAGGATATTGCCTGGCTTTCCGACCATTTGCCCAAAAGCACGATCCAAAATGCGTTGCTGGGGGATGCCAAGCGCCTGGGCCGCTTTTATGGCGGGCTGCTGGCGCGCGCCGTGCGCAAACTCGGCGAACATATGCTAGCGCTGATGCATGTGCTGCAGGCGCTCGGGCTTGGTACGGTGGTCAAAGCGGTGCCCAACCGCGCGCGGCTCTCGGTCACGCAGATGCTCTCGCTACGCTTGAGCAACCAAGCAGCCACCGTCGATGTAAGGGGGTATTAGCGGGTGCGGTCTTCTGATAATTCAGAGGCAAGCGTAATAGAAAGACGTTCTTCATCTAATTGTTCCAGAAAGGATTTTTTCCCTGATTTGGGCGCACCCTTATCAAGGATAGCTTCTAAATAAGCCGGATTTTCGTCCATGATATCTCGCTTTCATTATACAACTTGCAGTTCATTGTAGCATATTTTTTACTTAAAGTCATATCCTAAAAAGAGAGCACTGTGACCGTAGATCGCACGACCAAAGCAAACTTTGAGCGTTTATTGGGTGCCACACATCCTGATAAGAGTTCTGCGCCCAATGTGTTGGTGATGGGCATGGGCACGCTCGGGCGAATGGTTGCCGCGGATCTGACACGCCGCTGGAAGAATGTTTTTGTGTGGTGCCGAGGCGAGGAAGACGACCCTTCCGTCATTCCAGAAACACACCAGGCCTTTTACCGGGATATGATAGATCATATTGGCGTGCTACGCACCGGCATATTACAAAACATTGGCTCCATTCAAAGAAGCGCGCTGCCTGGACCCGAAAACAATCCTGATTTTCTGAACTTCCCACCCGAACATGCCAAGGCTTTTTGTTTAGCGTACCGAGATACGGAGGCGCACTATAGCGTATTGTTTAGTGACCGCCAATTATTGCAAATGGCGATGCCTCATATGGATGTCGTGGTGATGGTGTTTGGTAAATCGGAAATTGATGAATTTGTCGCCAAGAAAATGCATGGTGAAGCACAGGATGTTGATGCTACGATCAGCCGAGAAAAACGCTTCCTGCAGAATTTAGAGATCTTTAGCCAATATCCGGAGTTAGCCCTTACCAACGACAAGGCAATTAAACTAATGCTCACCAACCCAGAGCATTTGCTCATGCCTGGTATTATGGAAATGACGGGCACACACCCCCACCGCATTGCTGCTTGTGGCATGGCAGTGGATACCGCACGGGCCTATGCTTCTATTTCAGATGCAATGGGTATTTCTTCCAGCTTCTTACACAACATGATGATGTTTGGGGCACACGGGGCAGCCATCCCCTATTTTGGTGAAATGTTTGGCCTGGTGCGTGAGGGTTCTTTATATAGTAAAGATAAAGCGGATTTCACCGCTTCTCCCATGCCTTTTTCAGAGATTTATGAAGGTTGGTGGCATGCGAGTGAGACTAGGAACCCTAGCATGACTGCCGCACAAGGCGAGCAGGAGTTATATGACTTCTTGCGTGGACGTATTGCCTCCTCCCCGTTTGAAACCTTCCTGCAGCATAACCGGAATATTTTTAAGGGTATGGAGGGTTTGATACCGATATTGCAAGATAACCCAGAAAATGTAGCGGCATTAGCAGCATTGACCAAAGGTGCCATGCAAAGCACCACCATGGGGCCTTATGGCAGCATTACTGCCGTGATTGATAGGGCAACCCTGGATGGCAAGAAGCACCCTCTTGCCTATCAAAATGGTACGTTTAATTTGCATCGACATGCCCAGCTTGGGATTATGCTTTCAGAGGATGCCATTAATACGCCAGGATTTTTTGGCGCGCTGGATGGGGCCGTGCTTGGCATGCCCTGCTTGGTAGACGCAAACGAACATGGTATTATGCCATGCGTGTTGGGCAAAAATATGAAGGCTATGGACTGGAGCCACGTATTTGACCGCCTCCCAGAAGCAGATCAGAGGGCGCAGGTAGAGATGGCCGAAGAGCAAAAGGACTTGGTGCGTGGTTCGGAGGCCCGTGCAATTATCGAAGGTGGCCAGCAGCGTGCTCGTATCTTGAAGTTGGGGCAAAGCAGAGGCGCAGTACAAAGCGTCTAACCCTTCTCCCCTAGGCGTCTAATTCCCCTCCGCAAACGCAGGCAACGTACCCTCATAGGCCGTGCGAAGCGCTGCCACCGAGATGCACGCCTCGGCGATGCAAAGCCCCTCGCTGCCGGTTTCCCCGATCGCAGTAGCCGTGACCCCCATCGCGGGGGCTTTGGTCAGGATCCGATCGGCCAAATCATGCGGCGCGGTCACAATATAGCGCCCCTGATCCTCCCCAAACGCGCGGCCCAGATCAATCGCTACATCCAGCACGGCGCCAATGCAAGCTGGCCCTTCCGCAGTTTCCCGCCAGGAAGCCATCGCCATTTCCGCCAGCGCCACCAACTGCCCACCATCGGAAATATCGTGGCAGGCGGTGATCCAGCCTTTTTCCGCTAAAAACAGAATAAACTCCCCATTTTTGCGCTCTTGCTCCAGATCGACCGGTGGCGGCGCGTGCGGCGCCTCCGTTTCCGGTAAAAACAGCTCCGCATAGAGCGAACTGCCCAAATGCCCGTGCATATCACCGATACGCAGGATGGTTTGGCCTGCCTCCTTAAAGGCCGGCGTCAGCGCGCGATGCACGTCTTGCAACAGCCCTACCCCGCCAATGGTTGGCGTGGGCAAAATACCCGAGCCGTTGGTTTCGTTATAAAGCGAGACATTGCCACCGGTGACGGGGAAATCCAGCGCTTCGCACGCTTCACGCATGCCCTTTAAGCAGCCCACGATCTGGCCCATCACGTCAGGCTTTTCGGGGTTGCCAAAATTCAGGCAATTGGTGATGGCAAGAGGCTTTGCGCCGCTGGCCACCAAATTGCGCCAGGCCTCGGCCACCGCCTGCTTGCCACCTTCCACCGGATCGGCCAGGCAATAGCGCGGCGTGCAATCGGAGGTCAGCGCCAGCGCTTTTTCGCTGCCATGGATGCGTACGATGGCAGCATCGCCACCAGGGCCTTGCACGGTATCGTTCATTACCTGGCTGTCATATTGTTCAAACACCCAGCGTTTGCTGCAGATCGCCGGGCTTGCCAGCATCGTTTGCAGATGCTCAATCAGCGCTTCGGGTGTCGTGGTCAAATCCACTTCCAACGCCTCCCGCGCGGGGGCGGGCGTCCACGGACGGTCATAAAGCGGGGCTTCTTCGGAAAGCGGCGCCACCGGAATATCGGTCACGACTTCCTCCGCAAAACGGAGCACCATGCGCCCGGTATCGGTAATCCGACCAATCACGGCATGGTCGATCTCCCAACGGTCAAAAATCCGCGCGGCCACGCTCTCTTTGCCGGGCTGGATCACCATCAGCATGCGCTCCTGGCTTTCAGAGAGCATGATTTCATACGGCGTCATACCTTTTTCGCGCACCGGCACCAAATCCAGATTCAGCTCCACGCCCGTGCCGCCTTTATCGGCCATTTCCAGGCTGGAGCAGGTCAGGCCCGCCGCCCCCATATCCTGAATCGCCATGATCGCCTCTTCCTGCATGAGCTCTAAGCAGGCTTCCATCAAGCGCTTCTGCGTGAACGGGTCGCCCACCTGCACGGTCGGGCGTTTTTCCTCGCTGTTTTCATCAAATTCGGCCGAGGCCATGGTCGCGCCGTGGATGCCGTCGCGTCCGGTTTTGCTCCCGGCATAAAGGATCGGTGCGCCGACACTGCTGGCGGCAGAGTAAAAAATACGCGTCGCATCTGCCAGGCCCACGCACATCGCATTGACCAGATTGTTTTCGTTGTAGCTTGGGTGAAATTCGCACTCCCCGCCGACGGTCGGCACGCCCATGCAGTTGCCATAGCCACCCACACCGGCGACCACACCTGAAAGCAAATGCCGCGTGCGCGGGGCTTCCATGCTGCCAAAGCGGAGCGCGTTGAGCAGCGCCACGGGCCTGGCACCCATCGTAAACACATCGCGCATGATGCCGCCCACGCCGGTGGCCGCCCCCTGGTAAGGCTCAATAAAAGAAGGATGGTTGTGGCTTTCCATCTTGAAAATGGCCGCCTGCCCATCACCAATATCCACCACCCCGGCATTTTCGCCAGGGCCGCAAATCACCTGTGGCCCCTCGGTTGGCAGCTTGGCTAAATGTTTGCGGGTCGATTTATACGAACAATGCTCGCTCCACATCACCGAGAAAATGCCAAGCTCCACCAGATTCGGCTCGCGGCCCAAAATCTCTAGAAGATGCGTATATTCTTCCGCGCTTAAGCCGTGTTCAGCGGCAAGCTCGCCGATGCTCTGTGTGGATGCAGGCAACCCCATAACGTCAACCCATCGCGTGAACGAAAAGGCGGCTTAGGCCGCGCTGTCCGAGGCCGCTTCCTCTGTGGCAGGCTCATCTTCTGCCACAGGCGCTTGGGTGGGTGTGACGATGCCCTTTTTCTTGCGCGCCTTTTCGACCACAATATGCAGGTCGGTTTGCGAGCAAAGGCCAAGCAGCACCGGGTCACGTGGACGCAGATTATGCATGTTCCAGTGGGTTTTGTTTTTCACCGCGCTGATCGTGTTTTTAGTCGTTCCCACCAGCTTGCCGATCTGCGCATCGCTCACTTCGGGGTAATGTTTGAGCAACCACGCAATCGCATCAGGCTTATCCTGACGTCTGGCCACAGGCGTATAGCGGTTTTTGACCGGCTTGCTGTGCTCTTCCACGTAGCGATTATAGCGCGCTTCCATGGCAAGGGGGGTGTCTTCATCTTCTTCGGCTTGCTTGATCGCTTCTTCGCTTAAGATGCCCGCCGTAATAGGGTTAATGCCCACGATACCCACGGCCACTTCACCATCGGCAATGCCTTGCACTTCCAGGTGATGGAGTTCACAAAAATCGGCAATTTGTTGGAAAGAAAGCCCGGTATGTTCAACCAGCCATACGGCGGTCGCTTTTGGCATGAGCGGCGCAGTCATAAGGTCCCTCTCTTGCTAATGATAATGCACATGTTTTTTAAAAAAAGGAGGCGGACCATAGGCGAGGCGATGGAAGTTGTCAAGCGGAGAAGGGGGGTGATTGGTAACTGGTAACTGGTAACTGGATGACGGATGATAGATGGTGGAGTGCCTTTTGATCTGTCATCCCTTACTTAATCCCCTCTCCCCAACGGGGGAGAGGGTTAGAGCTTGTCTCGCCGTAGTACGCAGTACGTAGGCGGATGAGGGGGTGTTCTTTCTTATAAGCAGGGGCCTTAACCCCTGCAACCCCGCCGGCGCTTGAGGTCGCCGCGTCGCTTCGCTCCTACTCGCGCGGATACACCGCGCTCCGGGAGGTGCCCATGCACCTCCCCACTCCACTCTCAACTCTAACTACTCCACTCTACCTACTCACACAACGCCCTCACCGCCAAATGCGCCTGCAACAACCGCAGATGCAAGAGCCGGTAAAGTTGCACCTCTTCGCGTGTGGGCACAGGTTCGGCCACGACGCATTGCATCACCACTGCCATCGCACGATCCAGAAGGTCCAGCGCCTCTTCAGGCGGAGGGAGAGAGGTAGCCATCTGTTTGCGCTCCTTGCTATATCAAAACCAAACGACACCCATGCATCGCTTGATCAAAGATGCATAGGTGCCGGGGTGTTAACAAACCATGCACAGATGGCCGCGACGTTTTTGATCGCAAGACCTGTTGTATCACGCCGCCACCCCGACGTGAAACGCAAGGGTAGCAGTTTGGTCACGGCAGATGCTTCTGCCGCTGTGCATGAGGTTGTTATGCCCCGAAGTCGTGTCGACTCTAGGCACCATTAGAACGCATTTTGCGTTGCAGGTCAACAGCCTATGCGTGTATGTGGCTGGTGCGGGTTGGTCACTAGTGACTGGTAATTGGGGGTTGGTGGACGGATGATAGATGATGGCGGAAGGATGATGGGGGGCATGGGTAATTCATCTAAATCCCCTCCCCCCTTTCAGGGGGGAGGGTTAGGGAGGGGGCGCACTTACATAAGAAAGGGGGCCTTGCCCCCTTGGGACCCCCGCCGGTGCACGAGCACCGCGTCGCTTCGCTCCTAGTCGCGAGTTTTAAAAACTCGCTCCGGTTGAGGTACCCACGCACCTTCTTTAATTCCCTCCCCCTTGAGGGGGGAGGGCTAGGGAGGGGGTGTTCTTAAAACCCCGTCATTCCCGCCTTAAGCGGGAATGACAAGGAGGCGAAATTTGAGGTGAGGCAAAGAATATGCTAAGAGGGGCGCCTGTATTTTTCGTGAAAGGATGGGCAAAGTCACAATGTCCGAGGTGCCATATCACGCGCATGCGCCCCATGGATGGGTTATTTTGCATAAGCCGGTGGGGCTTAGTGCCACGCAGGCCGTGGGAAGGGTGAAGCGCCTGCTGGGCATCCCAAAAGCCGGCCATGTGGGCACGCTGGACCCCGCGGCAAGCGGCGTGCTGCCTGTGGCATGCGGGCAGGCCACCAAAACCATCCCTTACGTGCGCACCGAACCCAAAACCTACCGCTTTGTCCTGCATATCGGCACCCAGACCACCACCGACGACACCGAAGGGGAGGCCATCGCCCAATCGTCCCATATTCCCACTGCCACCAAGATCGAAGCGATTCTACCGCGTTTTACCGGCACCATCCAGCAAACACCGCCCGATTTTAGCGCCATCAAGCGTGCTGGCACCCGCGCCTATCATCTCGCACGCCAAGGCATCAAGCCCGCCTTAACCGCGCGCCCTGTCCACATCCATCGCATCCAGCTGGTGGCCATGCAGGCGGAGAATCAGGCGCTGCTGGAGGTGACGTGCGGCAGCGGCACCTATATGCGCGCGCTTGCCCGCGACATCGCTCTAGCGCTTGGCTCGGTGGGGCACGCCGGGAGCATTTGCCGTACAGAATGTGGATTATTTCACGCATCCGATACGATTTTACTGGAAAAGTTGGAAAAAATAGTGCAGGGTGGCGCTCCTTTTTTGGACGCAGGTTCGAAAAAAGGGCCAAAATCCACGCATGTACCATGCTGGGCATTTGGTCAGGAAACAGGCTTATGGAACACCGAAAGGGTGCTGGACGACATCCCGGTTCTTTCGGTTTCTACCGCCGAAGCAGCGTGGCTGAAGCATGGAAGGTCCTTGACACTCTCCGCTGAAGCCATCGCCCGCATAGATGCGCCAGAAGGCAGCCTCTTGCAGGCACATAAGGACCACCAATTGGTGGCCCTTGGCACGCTGCACGAAGGGCATTTTTTTCCGCAAAAAGTCTTTGCTTCTTAAAAAGAGGTGGGGATTTGGAAAAAGAAGCTCGTTTAAAAACAAGAAGATTAAGAAACTAAACAGCATACGATAAGGAGTCCATACGATGTCGATTTCACCCGCCCGGAAACAGGCACTGATTGCAGAATTTGGTCAAGAAAAAAACGACACCGGCTCACCCGAAGTCCAGTGCGCCATTTTAACCGAGCGCATTCAAAATTTGACCGAGCATTTTAAAACCAACAAAAAAGACCACCATTCCCGTCGCGGGCTCTTAAAAATGGTGGGGCAGCGTCGTCGTCTGCTGGACTATCTCAAGCGCCAGGACGCCACACGCTACAGCCAATTAATCCAAAAGCTTGGCCTGCGGAAATAAGTGAGGCCATTGCCATTTGCCTTGCCATCGTCACGCGATCCTTTGCGTCACATATGACTCAAACAGGATAGCTGGGCGGGCGCTTACCAAATCCCCTTGGGGAAATAGCATGGCAAACTATTGATTTACAACCAAAAATAAAGAATATCCATAGACTAGAAAAAAGGAAAATGCATGTCTGAAATGTTTAATGTAGTGGAAAAAACAATCGAATGGGGTGGGCAAACGCTCCACCTGAGCACAGGAAAGGTCGCACGGCAAGCCGGCGGCTCCGTGATGGTGCGCTATGGCGGCAGCAGCCTGCTATGCGTGGCCACCTCCGCGCGCGAAGCCAGGGAGGGTATCGACTTTTTCCCCCTCACCTGCGTGTACCAGGAAAAATATTTTGCCGCGGGTAAAATCCCAGGCGGCTTCTTCAAACGCGAAGGGCGCCCTACCGAAAAGGAAACCCTCGTCTCGCGCCTGATCGACCGTCCGATCCGCCCGCTCTTTGAAGCCGGCTTTAAGAACGAAACCCAGGTCATCTGTACCGTATTGGAACATGATGGCGTCAACAACCCCGATATTCCGGCCATGGTCGGCGCCTCTGCCGCGCTCATGCTTTCTGGCGTACCTTTCCTTGGGCCGATTGCCGCCGCACGTGTGGCCTATATCGATGACCAATATGTGCTCAACCCGGCCTTTGGCTTTGAAGAGACCACCAAGCTGGATCTGGTGGTGGCCGGTACCAAAGAGTCCGTCATGATGGTGGAATCCGAAGCCAGTGAGCTTTCCGAAGAGATCATGCTCGGCGCGGTGGAATTTGCGCACCAGGAAATGCAGCCAGTCATCGACCTGATTGCGAGCCTGGCGGATGAAGCCGGCAAGCCACGCTGGGAAGTAGAAACCCAAGACAACAGCGCCCTGCAAGAGCGGGTAGGCGCCCTGGCCGAAAAGGGACTGCAAGCCGCCTATGCCGAGCAGGAAAAGCAAGCGCGGGTGGAAAAGATTGCGACTGTAAAGGACGAAGCGATTGCGGCACTCAAAGCCGAAATCTCCGAAGAAGATTGGCAGGACAATGCCGTACAAGGCGCGCTCAAATCCTTGGAAAAAGACATTGTACGCGGTACCATCTTAA
>JANQHP010000004.1 GCA_028282625.1 Rickettsiales bacterium
GGCTGCTCCTCTAGGCGTGGTCCATGGCAACACTGCTGCGTCCGCCCCCACAGTCAACGCACCCCCACCAGATTCAATGCCAAGCGTCTCGTCTGCCATATTTTCCCCTTACATCATCTAAATTTCTCTCCACTATACCCGCATGAGGTTAAGAAGAGGTTAAGGGGCAGTGTTTTGTGGTTTTTTTCGAATGGCAAAGGGTGTTTTATGTGTCAGAAGTTACCCTGACTAACTATCCTGCTCTCATCCCATCCACAGAATCCACCCATCACTGTATCATCTCACGGCGACCAGCTAGATATTGGGCGCAGTTGTAGCTTGCGCGCACCTTATTACACTCGCCGTGAGCAAGCAGCCGTTCGATATGACCAGGTAAAAACTGTTCGGGATTTTGTAAGATGGTTAGATGGTGCTCACGGCCGGAGTCATGTTGATGACCTAACATCCTAATATTATTGAAGTAGCGAATCTGACAACAATTACCGTGCCCCCAAATAACCTTTGATGTATATCGGGAAGCGAATGCTTTGAAAGAATGTGCTCGCCTTAAACATCTGTATTTCATAAGTCAATTTTTGATTTACCTCTATTTTCTACCTTCCCCTGTGGTGGAGCATGTATTTATTTTTGTAACTCAAAAAGCCCTGCGATTTACGCGTGATCCACGATCGAAGGGCTTGTATTATGGATGCCTGCAACGTATATCTTTGCCACCGTTTGGGTAGCGCTTTTATGATGAAATCTATTGGAAAAATGTAAGGTTGTTATGTCCTTTGAAAAGAATAATACGTCCCATTACAATGTGCTACGGTTTCCTTCTGATGAAAGAAACAGCAGCAAGGTATTGGAAAAACAACGTAAGGACGATGTAAAAGCAAAACACGATACGGATGAAGATTTTTTATCTGGCCTGATTTCTCTGTATTAAGCGAGCGTTCAGTGCGCTACTTTGTTGTTCGCATCAAAGGTATTAATGGCCGACATAATCACATTAAGAGATGATTTATCAATCTGTGAGAATTTCTCAATCAGCATCATAATATTATAGAGGTCAGAGTCGATCACGTCTGCACAATCGGGGTCAAGCTGCCCCTCTTTAATCCATTTTTCAATGTCGGCAATGGTTCGTTTAAGCAAAATACTTGCTTCCACAAAACCAGATTTTTGGGCCTCAGAAGCAAGGTAATAAACACTGGCAATAATTGCCTTTAATTCATGATGCTTCTCCATAAAATTACAAACTGGTCGGTTGTAGTTCTGGGTGGGTTGCATCTTCCCATGTGCCGGGGTCACCTTCTTTTGGCAGGCACATCTCTTCTACCAGACATTCCAATTCCTGAAGGCTAGAGGGCATGGCGGTTTTAAGCGCCGCGTCTTTTCCCAACAACAAAAGCTCTCCATCAAAATTGTCAAATGCCACCCTGCCTTGATCTATCAGGTCAAAAATGTAATAAGATAGCAATTTTGTTATTTCCTTTTGCCCGGATTCTTCTGCAAGCAACTGCACGGAATAAGTGTGCATCAACAGGCTTCGTAATTCTTTCTCCAAGAAGGGCGCATCAGCTGGCATAGGATTGTTCCTTTTGCGTTCCGTAAGACAAAATGGGTTCATGAATACCGGTATTTTCCCGCACACGCGCCAATACCGCTTCAGAGAGTTCCAAAATAGCAGCACGCGATTTTTTGCCATCGGGTGTGTTTTGTACTTCACCAATCCAGCGGGGCTGCCACCCGTTTTTCTCGAATAAATTGCGCCAATACACCGGATACATCACACCAAGAATTTGCGTTACACCGCATGCCAGACCATGCTCCAAATAGGCCACCACAATTTCCTTTGCAATACGCTCCCTTGTAGGGCGATCCAGATTCTTATCAATACAAAAGCGCGACCCCTCCCATACTTCTTGCCCTTCAGGCAGCGTTTGATATGTCACCATGTCTGCAAACACATCTTTCAGCATAAAGGGCCGATCCGTCGGGCAAAGGCGGGAGCAGCCCCGCACTTTATACTGTGGATCCCGCCACACAAGATAGGTGGTCGCCGGCGTGTCATACCCATCATATTCCATCGCTCGAATGGCCGGCACATCCCATTCCTGCCGTTGTACGATGGAGGCATAACGCAAGCGGTGCTGCCCTGCAATGGGGTTGCCGTAAAATAGATGGTTGGTCTCAATGGTGACGCATTCTATTGTCATGTCACATCTCCTGTGTGATGTGACCCTAACAAAACGTATTAGCGCACCTGATGCATCTATCCCTTCGGATAGGTCTTATGTAATCTTTAGCATATCCAGCGGTATTAATCCCCAGCGTATGGCCTTTGTCACGGCGAGTATTTTGGAATTTGCTTCCAACTTCTCATACACACGCTTCACATGAAATTTCACATTCGCTTTTGAACAACCCAATATCATGGCAATCTCATCGGCGGTTTTGCCTATGGCCCACCATTTTAACACTTCCCGCTCTCTCTTGGTAAGCACAGGTATGTTGCTCGTTTCCGGATCTTTTTGCTCCAAAGCACAATAAACTAAATGAAATTGTGACGTAATAAGCTGCAACTTGGACATGGTGTTTCGGTTTAAATCCATCCCCTTTTCCGAGCCGGCAAGCCCCACCCCGGCCAGCTCGTTCCTCGGACCATAAAGCGGTATGCCAATGCCATCCTTTAACCCGGATTCTTTAGCTTCATGAAGAATCGTCTTCTGCTCTTTGGAAAAATTCTTTACGGTGTGCAGACTGTCCCAACTAAAGGCATAGGCCGTTCGATGCACCTGCATAATCACAGGGTCTATTTCTTCGTAATGCTGCTCAATATAGTGCGTCATCCAATCATCCGGGAAGTTACACGCCACTGCATGCCCCGCCTTTTGCCCTGCATCAGGATGATCGGTCACAAACGTGTAAACGGCACTGTCAAAACCAAACGCTTTAATGGCCTTGCGATAAAGAGAAAAGGCTTCCTCCCGTGTCATACAAGCATTGGAACTTTCTATAAAATCTTCGATAATATAGCCCATTGCATCCCCTTCTATACTTCGTACTTGTATTGTATTCTACAGTCGATTACAACCTCGGTTATAATACCATGGGTTGTTTATACAATGAAAGATGCAATGGATTTAAGTGAAGAGGATATCGATTACCACGTAGGCGGACAGCTCAGAAGCAAGCGGTCTATCCTCGGCATTTCTCAGGAAACACTCGGGCAAGAGCTTGGCGTTAGCTTTCAACAGGTGCAAAAATACGAAAAAGGCATTAATCGCATCAGTGCCAGCAAAATCTATAAAGCATCTTTGGCTATCAAAGAACCCGTGTCCTATTTCTTCTCAGGGCTTCCGGGTCAGGGTGCGGCCGATTCTCCCTTTGCTTTGCATCACACACACAACAAAGACACGATTGAGTTACTAAAAGCATTCTATAAAATCAAAGATCCGAATATGCGCATACAACTCAAAAACCTCATAAAAGCATTGTTGAAAGAGTAGACCTATACCCTAGGATAGTTTTTCCTTGAGTAATCCTCCTGTAGGTTCCAGCTACCTAACATGGAGGAAGTCATGGAACTTGCAAAATTTGATGCCAATAATTGTGCCCTTGAAGAAGTAAAAGCCGCGTTGGATACGCTTGGTTACGCCATTCTTGAAAATGCATTAAGCCCCTTTGAATTAAAAAAACTGCACCAGGAGCTAGAACCCCATTTTGAAGCACGGGCCAACAGCCAGGCATTATTTTTTGGCTTTAACACCAAACGTATTGAAGCGCTTTTCACCAAATCCAAAATATCCCAGCATATGGCCACACATGAAGCCGTGCTGGCAGCGGTGAATCATGTACTGGGAGACAATTGCGATACCATCCAGCTCAACCTCACCCAAGGCATTCGTATCAATCCGGGCGAAGAAGCACAAATTCTACACCCTGATAGCGCCATGTTCCCCATCGAAAACAAACCGTTTGAATTTGTCATCAATGCCATTTGGGCTTATAGCGATTTCACCAAACAAAATGGCGCCACCCAGATTGTACCTGGCAGCCACACATGGCCCAGTGACCGTCAGCCGGAACCGCACGAAATCACCTGTGCCGAAATGCCGGCCGGGTCGGTGCTGCTCTATCAGGCATCGCTCTTGCACGGCGGCGGGGCCAATATCACACAAAAGCCTCGCACAGGGATTGCCATGGGTTATTGCCTTGGCTGGTTGCGGCAGTCGGAAAACCAATATCTTGCCTATCCGCCGGAAGTGGCTAAGGATTTTAGCCCAGAATTGCAGCACCTTATTGGCTACCATGTGCACCGCCCCAACTTGGGCTGGGTCAACGGGCACGACCCGATTCACCTGATCACAAAAGAGAATTTGGACCATTTGGGCGCCGAAGATTTTCTTACCGATAACCAGAAAATGCTTTTAGAAGAATACCGGGCCGAAAAGTCACAATCACTCACATCCCATAATTTGTAGTACTGGGATTGATGGTGCCGCGGCCGGAGTCGAACCGGCACGTCCAAAAAGGACGACGGATTTTAAGTTATTGGGAGGACAGTCTTCTATTGTTACGACAGGCCCCTATCCATTGCTCAAGTTCCAGATATATCTATCATTTTCTTATTTCGGAAATATCAACTTTCCCTCTGCACTGCCACCAAATACTCCAGGTTTTTATTCCTCGTAATGGTGCGGTGATGTTCCAAATGCGGCGAAGTACACAAAACCCTTTGACATAAAAAATACCGCATTGTACAATTTTTCGTGTTTAACACGGTAAAGGGTTTTTTATGTATAAAAACAACATTCGTAAATTTCGTACCAAGAAAGAATTAACCCAAAAAATGTTGGCAGAACGTGTGGATACCAGCCAGCAGCAGATTCAACGCGTTGAATCTGGCGCGCAGTCCGTACGGTTTGATCTTGCTGGGAAAATTGCTAAAGCTCTTGGAGAGAATATAGATACAATCTTCCCAGCGCTGAAAAAACCTCTCGCTGCGGCAAAAAAGAGCAAGACTTTAGAACTTGGACCATATTTTTGCGATCCCAATGATAGGGAGTCCTTCGAAAAAGAAGGCTTTGATATGGATGCAAGGCATTGGATATTTCGTGTGCGTTTGAGAAATGGTCTGGAGAAAGATTTTCATATTAGTGGTCAGGACAAAACAAGATTGAGGAATATGCTAGATGGAAGAAGCTATGACGAACCAATTCATTGGGTTTGCTTTAATGCATTGGATAAAAATATCTGTTTAAATATGGAGTATGCCTCCTTCTGCCATTTTCTGTTTGAGCCTGATGTTCCAGCATCAGCGACAGAAGAAAATTCAGAGGATCTACCCTTAGAGGTGCAGGTCCTATTTGCCAATGATGTAGCCGCCACATCGTTTAGGGTCGAGCCTGATCGGAAAGACCTTAGTGATGAAACTGTGGCATATTATGAAGACGTGCAGTTGCAAAATATTACAAGCAATGCAGAATTTATTCCTGATGCGGGCGACGCTTGGTTTAAGTTTGTTGATGAAGATGGGGAAGAAGTGTTTTTGCAGGCAAAAGAAGTGGCCCTTATCACCATACCATTAGAGTCGTGTAATATAGACCTTCTGGAAACCATGTACGAAGAGGAGGAGGAAGATGTGTAGGTAAGCTTCTGGCTTAAAATAACTTGTCCCCTTTGTACCAGGACATTGCTTTGAGCACATTTCTTGCCATATCCATACGCTCCTCACTGTTTCGATAGCGATAAGGAGAGTGATAGGGTTTCCCAAGCGGCGAGCCATGTGCTCTCTTAAAATTATCCATGTAGCGCCATACATATTCCTTGCACTCTTCCACCGTGTTGCCGATGTAGAGCGAAAAGTCTTTTGCACTCAGATAAGCCGGGTTGCCAACATCTTTAGTGCATGCCTTGTATGCGTAACTACGACCGTCCAAACGCACGGTAATCGATGCTTTTGCCTCCTGTGAAATGAATGCTTCAAGCAAAATGGAAAAAGGTGCTTTGCTGCTACCGACCCACGTTCCCCAATTATAATCGATCGCAAGATCAATAAGTGAGGTGACAAGCGTTTCGAATTCGCGCTCACGAAACGTTTTCCAATCCACCTCTTTTTTATGACGCGCAAACCAACGCCAATTTTCCTCAGAGAGTATATCAATGTGTTGCAGGCCCAGTTTTTCTGCTAACGCGCGTAATCCCATCTGATAATCTTTTCTGAAATCCGCATATTTTCTATCTTTTAAAAGATAAGGAATATCGCAATCTCTAAATAAGATAGGTAAGATAAGAACTTTTCGTTCCTCTAGTTGTTTAGCATTTGCTGCACTGAGCTCTGTTTTCACCCATTCCGATTCAAATGCGTCCGGCGACATCACAATCGCGAAAAATTCATTTTCGCGAATCCCTTCCTCGATTTTCCAAAACAGGGAATCGCCTACTTTGATTTCCCAGCCATCAAACCAAGCACTCACACCCATTCTACGTAAATCGCGTGCCAGTTTTTCAACAAATGGCTTATCAACGGAGTTATGAGAAAGGAAGATACTGACCATGTTGCAATACAACCTGTGTAAAACGTGGTGCTCGCGGCCGGAATCGAACCGGCACGTCCAAAAAGGACGACGGATTTTAAGTCCGTTGCGTCTACCAGTTCCGCCACGCGAGCCAGAAGAAGCAAGCCCAAGCATTTTTTTGGTGCCTGCCGGTAGAAGGAGCGCCATTATAAAGCAGCAGGCGTAGGTGTCTAGCGCCTTGAATCAGAATATTCCGACCAAGCACCACAAAAGACACCTTGAAGATGCATGTCCCAAGGGCATGCCATAGGCACAAAAAAACACCATCTGCTTGCCGGGAGCAAATGGTGTTTTTTTATTCTTCGTCGGCGTCGCCCTCCTCGCTGTTCTCCATTTCGCCGAGAAGCAGTTTGGGCATCTTGACGAAGATGTGCAGAGCGTCGTCATCAGACGCTGCCTGGCAGGATGAGTCTGCAATCCTTGAGAACTGGAAGCTTTTCTTTTTGACTTGTATACGTGTCAGTTGAGAAAAAGCCTCTTCTGGGCTCTGCGATAGAGCCCTACAGACTATGTTATAAAAGCGGTCTGCATCTTCTCTGGTGGCAAAGCGGAAAATGACGGTCTTGCCGCTCAAGAAACAAAGATGAAGCTCCCAGACTTCTATCTCCCTCTCCTCTTTCACCTCTTTTCGGAGACAAATTGCGTACGATGCCTCTAACATCGCATCAGGATTCTCGACTTTACACAGAAACGCCTTCTTCAAGCGGTGGAACGCCCTCGTAAGGACAGGATTGAACTCGGACATGAAATCCTCCATGTTCCAAAAATTTCAGACGTGAACGGTTTGGATGGCGTATGGGTACGCCGTCAGGTTACGTCTTTACTTTCCCGGCAAAGAAAGACCCTATCAGGATAGCAAAGAGAGAGAGAGATTGCAAGAAAATTAACATAAAATTATTATTGGTGGCCGGTGTTGCTTCCATATGTCTGCCTGTCTCACTCTCCACCTTCATCTGACTGGAAAACCTTCCGTTTTTATGCTATAGTCACCGCTATGAAACATAGACCATCTTTGCAACAAAGCGTAGGCCAGCTTGCGCGCGTAGTGTTGCTGACCTGCGCGCTTCTGCCGCTGGGCGGGTGCCTCTATGCCGCGGCGGCGACCGCGGCAGGCGGCAGTTGGTGGGCCACCAAGGAATATACCGAAGGCAAGCATCGCGAACGTGAATATTTCAAGAAGCAAGGCCGCGAGCAGGTGGAAGAAGAATTCAAGCAACGCCAGGCCCAGCTTCAAAAACGCTCGGGCGATGAACAGGCGGAATACGAACTGGTGCGCGCCCTGCTCGGTGGCGGCCTCACCAAAGTCATTGCTGTACAAACGTCCGTTTCCGGCGGCATTGTCACCTTATATGGCAACGTGCCAAGCCAGGTGGTAGCCGATCGCGCGGTGGAAGTGGCACGCAGTGTGCCAGGGGTAAGCCAGGTCAATTCCAGGCTGATGGTGGTGCAGATGGATATCGCGCCGCCCGCACCGCAGCGTTTTGTGCCGCGCAACCAGCCGCCACAAGGTTGGCAGCCGCCAGGAAGCGCGCCCCCACGCGGCAATGTGATCCGCGTGCCTTACGGCCAGCAGCCGCCGCCCGGTGCGGTGCGTGTGCCAGGTCAACCGCCAGGTGGGAATATCCGCCAGCCTACGCCAGCGCCTGCCCCTCCCGCAGGTTTTCAAGGCAATCCGCAAGAATTAGAGTGGAGAAATCCGGTCCATCTGCCCCCGGCCAATCGCGGGCAATAGGCTATCTATAAGCAGTTCCTGTCCTGCCATCCCGGCCTGCAAGCGACTCTAGCGCCCCAGACTCATGCCCGTGCTGGCCTCAGAAACGGAAGTAGCTTTCAAATTTAACTCCTTTAGCCTTTCCTTTTTTTGCAGCGCCTCTTTCAGATGTGGCGGCTTTAGGGCTGTCACCTCGTTTTGCGGATGAGGCCCCGCTTGAAGCGTACCACCAAGGGGTTGCCACCTTCCCACTTCTTTGGGTGAACCGGGATTATGTATACGCACGCGCTCTAACCACAGCTCCATCCCTCGCAGCAAACATTGATGCTCAGCACGCACTTCTTTTTTGCTAAAACCTTGCTTTACCAGTGCTTTTTCTCGATCTTTTAGCAATGCTTTAAAATCTCGTGTGATAATTTGATCCACAGAAAAAGTGCTATTGACCATAATTTGATGTGTGTGACCAAAAAAGATATCAGTCACAGCCGGTATCGTCACAGCCTCCCCATCATGGCCCTTGATGTCTTTTGCTTCCAGCAACCCGGGTGCCTGGAGGAGCAAAATACCCAGCAGGCGTGCTACCCATTTTTCCGGCGGCGCCACAAAGTCTGCCACAGGCTGCACACCGTCATGCACGCGCGCATTGATATAGCTTTCCAGGCCAGGTGCGCCTTGAAGAAAATATTTTTCTCGGCCCGGCGTACGCGATAACACATGTGCAAAACCTTTGGCATCTACCTCTCTAGGAAAGCGTGGTGAAAAGAAATAGCCGTTATGCAACTGATCTCCATGCAAAAACAGGGACGAGCCAATCCGAAGCAAGGTAGGGTGCACGGTGAGGTTGGGGATTTCTGCTTCGATCTGAACCAATCGCTCGCACCATTTTCTGCGCTCATCATGGTTGCCAAGCATGAGGTGGATTTGGCAATGTGGCAAGGCTTCACACAGCTCTCCAAGCCATGCTTCCGCATACTCCCTAGCCCTTTTGTTGGGTTTTTTTTGATCAAAGAACCGATGGTACATCAGCTCAAAAATATCACCCACAAGCGTAAGGTGGTTCACCTTCTCCGCTGCAGAGGCAAGATCCTCTGCGATATGTTGGTCACTTAGACCTTTACGAAACAAATGAAGATTTTTACACCCCACATGAAGATCCGAACCCACAGCAAGCGTGGCGTCTTCCTTTAGCGCAAGGATAGACTTCGCACCATCAAATCCATAGCCCCCACCGGGAATCTCCAAGCCGGATGTGGGGTCAATGTGCCACTCTTGGTGCAAATTCATCGCGCGCGCCTGTACAAAATTGAAACAGTTTTAGTATGCCACAGAAAGGTTAACAAAAGGTATGCAAGACCCTTATTTTCTTACCTGCTTCGGGCGCTATTTTTTTGTACCACATACACCATTCTATTGACGAAAGCGCATCTACGTGGCTAGAGTATCCTGATGTTGATTTGGTGTTGTCGTTGGTTGCCGTCACTTTTCATGCCTCTCTATCTCCGCCTTTCCTGCCGCGCATTGCTTGCATATGCCCTGTTTTGCGCCCTGCCCGCTGCCCACGCGCAAGGACTCGAAGAAACCCTGCAAGCCGCCTATGCATTTGACAAGCAGATCCAGACCGCGGAACTGCAAGTGGCCATCGCCGAAGAAAGCGTGGTCCAAAGCCGCTCTTCTTTAAGGCCGCGGCTCAGCATGAGCGGCTCACTCCGGCGCTCCTGGTTTGGCTCCGATGCCAATTTCAGCGGCCTGCAATATACCCAAAGCGGCAGCGCTTCCTTAAGCCTGAGCCAATCGCTTTACCAGGGCGGTCGCTTGCGTGTTGGCATCAGCAATGCCGAAATCAGCGTTGAAAACGCGCGCATCTCGCTGCTCAGGGCCGAGCAAAACACCCTGCAACGGGCAGCACGCAGTTTCATCGATGTGTTAAATAGCCGCATTGCCTTGCGTTTGCTTGATCGGCAGGAGGCTTTCATCACCGATCTCAAGCAAAAAACCGCCGCAGGAGGCTACCCTGCGATTGCCGATACCAGCGTCGTGCTGGCCAAGATCGAATCCGAACTAAGCTCGCTTTCTTCCCAGCGCGTCACGCTGGACCAGGCCACCCGTCGCGCGGAGTCTGAATATAAAAACATGACCGGCACCACGCCACCTGCATCCTTCATTCTGAAGCGGCATAACATGATGCAGACGTTACGCGAGGAAGAGCTAATGACCCGCGCCAAAGCACACAATCCCTCGGTACTAAGCGCCACATTAAGCCATGCGCAAGCCAAAAATAGCGTCATGCTAGCCAAAGCCACACGGCTCCCCACACTCAGCATGAGCGGCAGCCTTTCCACCTCACGCAGCTATAGCAGCGGTAGCGATAGTCTTTCTGCGGGTGCGGGCGTATCGGTCAGCGTCCCGCTCTACCAGGGCGGGGGCACCGCCTCCCGCATTCGTGCGGCGCGCTTAAGGGAGCAACTCAGCGAACAACGCTTGCAACAGACGATCGAAAACGTTGAAAACACCGCGCGCAATGCCTGGATCAATTTGGATGCCGCCGAAAAGCGCGTGCCAGCGCTCAGCAAGCAGCTTCAAACCTTGGTCAAAGAAAAAAATGACATGCAGCAGCGCGAGGGCATGACCGAATCCCAATTGCTGGATATGATGGAAACCAACAACCGGGTTTTTTCCACCGCCGTGGAGCTGCTTGCAGCACGCAAAAATGTGTTTAACGCCCGTTTTGCGGCTCTGGCAACCATCGGCAGCCTCACGCTGGAGTATATGCAGCAACAATCCAACCTGTCTGAGCCTGCCTCAAAAGCCGATTCTTAGACACCGTTCGCTCATTATAATGGCACGTCGTAGTCAAAAAACCACGCACTTTAGGCACCATTAAAGCGCTATACCACCGCGCGCCAACGCATCGGCGCGTTCATTTTCCGGATGCCCGCTATGCCCTTTGACCCAATGCCATGTCACCGTATGGCGCTGTGTTTCTGTATCAAGCGCCTGCCACAAATCCTGATTCTTCACCGGCTTTTTGTTGCTGGTACGCCATCCGTTTTTCTTCCAGCCCACCATCCATTTTTCAATCCCATCCATCACATAGGTGCTGTCGGTATAAAGTGCCACCGTGCAGGGTTTTTTCAGCAGGCGCAGCGCTTCAATGGCCGCCTGCAGCTCCATCCGGTTGTTGGTGGTTTCTGCCATACCGCCCGAAATTTCCTTACGATGTGCCGCGTAAAGCAGCACCGCACCCCAACCACCCGGGCCAGGATTGCCTGAGCAGGCACCGTCGGTATAAATCGTGACTTGCTGCATGGGGAAATACCACGCCTTCTCATAGATAGTGTAAGCGACCCGCGACCGTGCCTGCTACGCAGCAGCAAACCTCCGTATCAATGCATGGCGTGCGCCAAAGGCCTTAATCGCTTTGCTTCTGGTCTGCTTCGGCCGCGCCGGCACCAGATGCCAGGCCCAAATTGCCATAACGCTTGTTAAACTGGGCCACCTTCTCGGCCTTTTTGTTTACAAAGGCACCGCCACCTTTTTTCCAGGCATTATGCGAATGACAATCCACCTCCAATTTGAACACATCCCCTTTTTTGCCCCAGGTCGAGCGTGTTTGAAAGGTCTCACCATTGGTCATTTCCACGGTGATGTCATGGTAATCCGGATGAATATCTGTTTTCATGTTTGCCTCGTTTTCTTGCCTTGTTTTTTCGTTTACTCTAGTCGTCAACCACCACGTTGTCTTCCGCAAAGGAAAGCTCTTCTGCCACGGCCGCATCACCTTCAGCATCCTCGTCTGCCAACGCATCTTCCTCACCTGCTACTTCCACCAAAGCGGCTTCTGAAAGCTCGGCTTCCTCTTCCACCACGTCTTCGCTAAACTCTTCGGCTAAACGCTCGGTCTGGAAAGATTTCTCCAACCCTTCACGCAAATCCTGCACATCCACATTGCCTTGGGCAATCTCACGTAAGGCAATCACCGTATTTTTCTCCCCATTACGCTCAATGGTTAACGGCGAGCCAGAAGCAATATCCTTCGCGCGCTGGCTGGCAATCGCTACCAACTCAAAGCGGTCTTCCACCTTCTCAATACAATCTTCTACGGTAATACGCGCCATATGCGTCTCTCCTCATGCGTCTTCGTGGCTTTTGAAGGCCTAACCTTAAAAAGGGGAGGATCTCTACCACCAGATCGGCACGAACACAAGTGTTTTCTTGCCTTTGCAGAAGGGGGCCACGCAAAACCCATGCTTGCATCCAGCCAAAAGCCCGGGTAAAACCACACACCAATCACCTTGTTGTCTTTAAAAAACCCCGGCCTTGCAAATCCGTGCGCGCGTTACCCACACCATCGATTCCAACCTCATGGAAAGACCAGGCAAACCGATTCTTGCCCAAAGAGCCGGGTCCACGGCTGTCCGTGATCCTTGGCACCTTGCTTTTGCTTTGGTTTGCCTCGGGCATCTTTCAAAGCGAGGAGGCAAGCACCACCGCCAGTGCCCCCAAAACCCTGCAGCAGGTGCAGATTGTCCCTTTAGGCCAGCTGGCAACAGACTATACCCAGCATTTAGAGCTTTATGGTGTGAGCGCACCCTACAAACGCGTGGATCTTTACGCCGAAGTGACCGGGCGCGTGCAACATATTTTAAACCAGGAAGGCAAAGCCGTCACTGCCGGCCAAACCCTGCTAGAGCTGGAGCCACGCGACCGCCCTGCGCTGCTTGCGCGCGCCAAAGCCCAGGTGCAGCAGCGTGATATCGAATACCAAGCCGCCACGCAACTCGCACAAAAAGGCTACCGGGCCG
>JANQHP010000130.1 GCA_028282625.1 Rickettsiales bacterium
CAAAGGCCGCTACCATGTACTGGGCGGCACGCTTTCTGCCCTGGATGGCAGAGGCCCGGAATCGCTCCGCATTGAGCCCCTCATCAAGCGCATGGAGCAAGGCGGCATTAACGAGGTGATTTTGGCGACCAACGCCACGGTGGAAGGCCAAACCACCGCACACTATCTCACCGAACGGCTTCGGCCCTTTTCCATCAAAATCTCCCGCCTTTCCCACGGCCTGCCGATTGGCGGCGAGCTGGACTACCTGGATGAAGGCACCCTTTCTACCGCGCTAGAGGCTAGGCAAACGCTGTAACCACGCTCATTACATGCTTGATTGCGTGTATTTTCGGTGGTTTTGAGGCGAAGATGTACGGAGATTTTTTAAGCATAGTGGGGCTATGTGAAAAAACAGAAGTGCATTTGCAGACCAAAAACGCCAAAATACCCCGCCCTTTAACACTTTGTTAAACCCTGCCATGCTAATCTGATATTATTGAAGAACTATATAACGCAACAGGCGGAAAAAACCATGGCGGAAGAACTCACAAAAAGAGATGTAAGACTAGAGCTACAGTACGCCGATGGCTCGCTCATGGGCGAAACAGGCCTTCTTGCGCCGGAACAGATGCAAGAGCTGATCCAGGACTTCCTTAAATACGCTAACGAAGCCCAAACCTTATCTTATAACCTTAAGACATTTGGAATTCAGCAACTATCTCAAAATTTACAGCCTGGGATAGAGCTAAAAACAGCAGAAGAAGCCTTCCAAAAGTCTCTGCTGCAAAACGCACTTCGCTACCATAAAAAGTCCGAAGGAGAAGCATTGTCTGTTGCAGAATTCACACAATCACTTGACCAAATTGAAACCGCCTTGCAAAGAGCAAAAGAGTTTATTATCGATACAGATTTTTATGTTCTTCAACCTGATGTGGAAGGCACAAGCTATGTCGTGATTCGTTTGGATAAAACAGTTGGTGCCATACTTAAACATGCCAGCATCGAAACAGATGTAGAACGCAGCCCTTTTTACCATGAAAGTGCTTCTAGAGAAGCGCCCTCCTCTGAAAGAGGAAGCTACAGCGAAGAAGAAACCTTAGAACCTCTTATCATAGAAGAGGAGCGCAGAGAACCATCTGCCACTCCAGAACCCGAACGCACCCCACGTCGCCCAGATACGCACCGCGAAAGTGAACGCGGGTATGGGGATGATAGCCTTGTAGAAGAAGAGCCCATCCGTACACCTGCCACTGCGCATGGTCGCCCTATTTTTGAAACGCCAAGGGAATGGGAGCATTTCATCAAGAAAATTTCCACCATGGGTGGGCAAACGCCAAAGAGTGCCCTAAATCTGCTGGATCTTTATGGCCCCAGATCCCCAGATATCAACTATCTGGGTACGCAACCTGAATATTTTGGCTTGCCTCGCTCCATCAGTATAGATGTAGCCGAGGATCTGATTAATGCACTTGACGCGGCAGGAGGCGATTGGACAGTGGCGGGCGAAAACTTACAAAATGCAGGCCTTGCCACCGATATTTTCCGTGCACCCCCAGCGCGTGCCACTTCCCCTGCGCCACACCGCGAAGAGCCACGTCGGGAAGAGCCACGTCGGGAAGAACCAAGAGATACCCACAATCCAGACTATCTCGGCGGGGTGGACTGGGTCACGGTAGAACATAAACGAACAGGCAAAGAAATGACCTTTATCCCGGGTGGCTCTGCAGAAATCACCGACGTTGTGATCAACAATGGAGTGGTTGAAGCCCTCATGATAGAGGGACAAATCCTACGCACTGCGACCCGTGTAGAAGAAGGCAAAGCCACCTTCCGTAACAAGGATATCACAGGCGCTACAGTCTATGATAAAGAGGGCAATCTTGTGCACAATCTTTCACAGGAGGAACTTAAATCCGCCACGAAAGGTAGAGGGCAGCTCAATGTGCCAAATGGCGGCAGTGTTGAAATAGCTTTTGCCCCTGGCAGGGGGCCGGATGGCCATGATTCCCTGATGTTACAAGGTGATGCGGTCATAATTGACAAAAAAGGCCCACAGACTGTTATATACAGTAACGATGCAAAAAACCCGGCATTATTGCAAAGCACTCCGGATGATATTTTTCGGGGCAATCCAGAAGAAAAAGAGCAAACTTTCAAGCTAGACCCCGACTATAGGTTACGCGAATATCGCTCTAGCAGCAAAGGTGGAGAGTTTGTTGGTATCAATCTGGATGCCTTCAGAGACATCTCCCTTGCTGATGCGGGAAGCACCGCGCGTGGCGCTGGTGCCTTTAGCGTTGAGAAGCTTGCCGCACTCAAAGAATCCGACCTCGGCATGAACACATAATCTGCCTTTCCCTGAGGGTTTTTCTTCCCTCTCCCCACTTTTTTGGCTTAATCTTTGAGCAAAAGCCAAAAAAAACCATTGTCTTTTCGTGTGAACTCCTGTACATAGGCTGCCCCTGTACTAGGGCAATGTGCTAATGCCCTGTTTGTAGCGTAAAAAGAACCCTATAAACAGGCTGTTAGAATCATGGCGTAGCGTTTTGCTAAAGGGATAAAAAATCTTGAAGCGGCGTTACATAGTACAAACTGTGATGGGCACCACGTGCATGAAGCGGGTGTAGCTTAATGGTAAAGCCCCAGCCTTCCAAGCTGGTCACGTGGGTTCGATTCCCATCACCCGCTCCAGTGGCGATGTTTTTAGCCGCTGGAACCACACTTCGAAAGAAGTGTAAAAAATGCAGCATAACGCTGCGATGAAACGATGATTGAAGACTAACAGACGTAAAACCGCAGGAGGAGCAATGTCTAAAGAGAAATTTGAGCGTAATAAGCCACACGTGAATATCGGGACTGTTGGCCATGTTGACCATGGGAAAACGACGCTCACAGCTGCGATCACCAAATATTTTGGTGATTTCCAAGATTATGCCGCGATTGACAATGCTCCAGAAGAACGCGAGCGCGGAATCACCATTAACACCGCACATGTGGAATACGAGACCGAGAATCGTCACTATGCGCACGTTGACTGCCCAGGTCACGCCGACTATGTGAAAAACATGATCACCGGTGCTGCCCAGATGGATGGCGCGATCCTCGTGGTAAATGCTGCCGACGGCCCAATGCCTCAAACACGCGAGCACATCCTGCTGGCGCGTCAGGTGGGTGTGCCTGCCATCGTGGTTTTCTTGAACAAAGTAGACCAAGTGGATGATGAAGAGCTGATCGAGCTCGTGGAAATGGAAGTGCGCGAGCTGCTTTCTTCTTACGAATTCCCTGGTGATGATATTCCGATCGTCAAAGGTTCTGCCCTGGCAGCGCTGGAAGGTCGTGATGAAGAAATCGGTGAAAAAGCGATCCGTGAGTTGATGGCGCATGTGGATGAGTATATCCCTGAGCCCGATCGTCCGGTTGATGGCGACTTCCTGCTGCCGATTGAAGACGTATTCTCGATTGAAGGTCGTGGTACCGTTGTCACGGGCCGTGTGGAGCGCGGTATTGTGAAAGTCGGTGAAGAGATCGAAATCGTTGGCTTAAAAGACACCACGAAAACCACTTGTACCGGTGTGGAAATGTTCCGCAAACTTCTGGATGAAGGGCGTGCGGGTGACAATGTGGGTGTGCTGCTTCGCGGTACCAAGCGTGACGAAGTGGAGCGTGGTCAAGTACTGGCCAAGCCTGGCTCCATCAAGCCTCACACTAAGTTCAAGTGTGAAGTTTACATCCTCAATAAGGATGAAGGTGGTCGTCATACGCCTTTCTTCTCCAACTACCGTCCTCAGTTCTACTTCCGCACCACAGACGTCACCGGTTCCATTGAGCTACCTGAGGGCACCGAGATGGTGATGCCTGGCGATAACGCAGAACTGACGGTTGAGTTGATTGCACCGATTGCTATGAGCGAAGGTCTACGCTTTGCGATCCGTGAAGGTGGACGTACGGTGGGCGCTGGCGTTGTAAGTAAAGTACTCGACTAAATTGTTACCGCATAAAGGATAAGAGCCATGGAAGGGCAACGCATTCGCATCAAGTTAAAGTCTTTTGACCACCATCTCCTAGATCGAGCGGCAAAAGATATTACGATGACCGTACAACGTACGGGCGCGCTCTTCCGTGGGCCGATCCCTTTACCGGTGAAGCGTGAAAACTTTACCGTGTTGCGTGGCCCACACGTGAACAAAAAATCGCGTGAGCAATTTGAGATCCGTACCCATATACGTGTGCTCGACATCTTGGAAACCAACGCACAAACACTGGACGCCCTTGGAAAGCTTGACCTTCCAGCCGGTGTAGAGGTCAACATTAAACTCATTGATGATCAGGCGGAGGCAGCGTAGCCATGCGTACAGGTTTAATTGCAAAGAAACTGGGTATGTCGCGCGTCTTCACCGCAGAAGGCGTCTCTGTGCCCGTCACATTGCTCCACACCAGCGATTGCCAGGTGGTAGCGACCAAGCAAACATCGAAGGATGGCTATAGCGCTGTGCAGGTGGGTGCCTTTAATAAAAAGGTCAAAAATGTTTCCAAAGCGTTGCGTGGCCACTTTGCCAAAAATAAGGTAGAGCCTAAGCAGAAGATGGTGGAATTCCGTGTGTCTGAAGAAGGGATGTTGCAAACAGGCGACCAGCTTTGCGTGAGTCACTTCGTACCCGGTCAAGCCGTGGATGTAAAAGGGCTGAGCCAGGGTAAAGGTTTCCAAGGTGGTATGAAGCGTCATAATTTTGGCGGCTTGGAGGCCACACATGGTGTTTCAATCTCCCATCGCTCACATGGTTCAACCGGCCAATGCCAAGAGCCAGGCCGAGTTTTCAAGGGCAAGAAAATGGCCGGTCAGATGGGTCATACGCAAGTGACCAAGCAGAATCTGGAAGTGGTCGTGGTGGATACCAAGGAAGGCATTATTGCCGTTAAAGGATCCGTACCAGGTGGTAAAAATACCTTTGTTACCATCTCGGATGCATCCAAAAAAACCCGCCCTGAGTCAGCTCCCTTCCCTGGTGCTTTGATCAAGGCGGAAGCAAAAGAGGAAGTAGCACAAGCTGCTGAGGCAGAAGCAGAGCAAAAAGTAGAAGCAGATGCATCATCTGCAACCGATACACAGGAGACAAAAGATGACGCTTAAGCTGAAAGTCATGACGCTCTCCGGTAAGGCGGAAAGCGAAGTTACCCTGCATCAGGATGTGTTTGGTCTTACGCCAAGGAACGATATCCTGGCCCGTGTGGTCAACTGGCAGCGCGCAGGCAAAATGGCAGGCACGCACCAGGTTAAAGGCCGCAGTGAGGTCAAAGCGACCACAGCCAAGCCTTTTAAGCAAAAGGGAACAGGTAATGCCCGTCAGGGTAGCAAAGTTGCGCCCCATATGCGTGGGGGTGGCGTGGCTCATGGCCCACAAACACGTAGCCATGCAACCAAATTGCCGAAGGCCATCCGTCGTCTTGGCCTGCGCCATGCTCTCTCACTCAAACAAAGTGAGGGCAAGCTCACTATCCTGAAGGATGCAGAAATAAAAGACGCAAAAACTGCGACGCTCCGCAAACAACTTGCAGGTTACAACCTGGAAACAAATACGGTGCTTATGGTGGATAAGCAACTTTCAGAAAAATTTGCGCTGGCTTCACGTAACGTGAAACATCTGGACGTGCTGCCTTTCATCGGCATCAATGTCTATGACATTTTGCGCCATGATCATCTCATTCTCACCGTGGATGCACTAAAATCCTTGGAAGAAAGGCTGGCATCATGAACACCGTTTTATACGATATTATACGCACGCCCGTAGTCACCGAAAAATCTACCCGGCTCTCTTCGGAAAATAAGATTGTTTTCAAAGTGGCGGTTGATTCTACCAAAGCGCAAGTCAAGCAGGCTGTAGAGGGTCTGTTTGGTGTAAAGGTAGAAAAAGTCAACACACTACGCAGCAAGGGGAAAATCAAGCGTTTTCGTGGTGTGCTTGGCAAGCGCGCTGCAAGCAAAAAGGCCATTGTAACACTGGCCGAAGGTGAAACCATTGATGTGATGGCAGGAGTAAAATAATGGCTTTACGTACCTACCGCCCTACCACCCCCTCACAGCGTAACCTGGTTTTGGTCGACCACGCAGACCTGTATAAAGGCAAGCCCGAAAAGACCCTGACCGTTGGCAAGAAGCGCTCTGGCGGACGCGATACACATGGTCACGTGACCTCACGCCATCGTGGCGGCGGCCACAAGCAAAAATACCGCCTGGTGGACTTTAAACGCAATCGTAAGGATATCCCCGCAACGGTAGAGCGTATTGAATATGACCCGAACCGTACGGCGCATATTGCGCTGATCCGTTACGAGGACGGTCAGCTCGCTTATATTTTGGCTCCGGCGCGTCTGCAGGCTGGTGATACCGTTATTTCTGCTGCAAAAGCCGATATCAAGCCTGGTAACACCCTGCCACTACAAAATATTCCTGTGGGTACCATCATCCATAACGTCGAGCTTAAGCCAGGCAAAGGGGGGCAAATTGCACGTGCTGCGGGTGCGTGGGTCCAATTGTCCGGTAAAGATTCTGGTTATGCTCTGCTCCGCCTTAAATCAGGTGAGGTAAGGAAAGTGCCTGCTGCTTGTCTGGCGACTATTGGCGCTGTTTCCAATGCAGACCATCAAAACCAGAAGCTTGGGAAAGCAGGCCGTTCACGCTGGCTTGGCAAACGCCCCCATGTGCGTGGCGTGGCGATGAACCCTGTCGATCATCCACTTGGAGGTGGTGAAGGCAAAACGTCGGGTGGCCGTCATCCTGTGTCGCCATGGGGTAAGCCTGCCAAAGGTGGGCGTACACGCAGCCGCAAGAATCCTAACAACAAATATATCGTGACCTCGCGTCATCGCAAGTAAGGAGAACCCGTTATGCCCCGTTCTGTACGCAAAGGTCCTTTCGTGGATAAAGCTCTGCTGAAAAAAGTGGACGCGTTACCGTTGGATAAAAAGCACATGGTGATCAAAACTTGGTCACGTCGCTCTACGATTCTTCCTCAATTTGTGGGCTACACTTTTGGTGTTTATAACGGGAAGAAATTTATCCCCGTAGCGGTGCATGAAAATATGGTAGGCCAAAAATTTGGGGCCTTTTCCCCTACCCGCACCTATCACGGTCATGCCGCAGATAAAAAAGCCAAGAAATAACGATAGCAACAACCAGGACACACCAACATGGGTAAAGCAAAAACATCTCGGGCATTGTCAGATACGCAAGCGCGTGCATCTTTACGATCCGTGCGTGTGAGCCCTCGTAAATTAAACCTGGTGGCAGGTTTAATACGCGGTCAAAATGTTAACACCGCTCTCACGCAACTTTCTTTCTCGCGCAAGGCGATTGCACGCGACGTACACAAGCTCCTGCAATCTGCCATTGCCAATGCTGAGAATAACCACAATCTGGACGTGGATCGCCTCTATGTATCTGAGGTGCAAGTGGGCCGCAGCCTGGTGATGAAGCGCTGGCGTGCGCGTGCGCGTGGTCGTGCGGCACGTATCTTAAAGCCGTTTAGCACCATTGCCATTACCGTGACCGAACGACAAGAGCAGGAGACCGCTTAAATGGGCCAAAAAGTTAACCCGATTAGTTTACGTGTCAACATCAATCGTACGTGGGATTCACGTTGGTATGCAGGGAAAAATTATGCCAATACCCTGCATGAAGATCTGCACATTCGCTCCTTCCTGGAAAAGAAACTCAAGAATGCAGGACTTAGCCGCTGTGTGATTGAGCGCTCGGGTGACAAGATGCGCCTGACCCTTTACACCTCACGCCCGGGTGTGATTATCGGTAAAAAAGGCGCGGACATTGAAAAAATTAAGCGTGAAGTGGCAAAGCTCACCAAAAGTGATATCCACCTGAACATCATTGAAGTGCGTAAGCCCGAAGTCGATGCCAAGTTGGTGGCAGAAAGCATTGCGCAGCAACTTGAGCGACGGATCGCTTTCCGCCGTGCCATGAAACGTGCGGTACAATCGGCCATGCGTATGGGCGCAGGTGGTGTGCGTATCAACTGTTCTGGGCGCTTAAGCGGTGCTGAAATCGCACGTATGGAATGGTATCGCGAAGGGCGCGTGCCACTGCACACCCTACGTGCCGATATTGATTACGGCACAGCAGAGGCCTTAACCACCTATGGTATTATTGGTGTGAAAGTCTGGATTTATAAAGGCGAACTGGCTAGTAATGACCCGCTCGCACAAGAAAAGAACCTGCAGGGTATTCTGTAGTGCATGTCACGCCAGAAAATGTAAGAGAGAACGATCATGCTTCAACCTAAAAGAACCAAATTTCGTAAGGCACATAAAGGCCGCATCCACGGGAATGCGAAGCGTGGCAGCGCGTTGAATTTTGGCGAATATGGCATCAAGGCCTTGCAACCGGAGCGGATCACCTCTCGGCAAATTGAGGCAGCACGTCGTGCGATTACCCGGCACATCAAACGTCAAGGCAAGCTCTGGATTCGTATTTTCCCGGATCTGCCTGTCACAGCCAAACCATTGGAAGTACGCCAAGGTAAAGGTAAAGGTGGCATTGAATATTGGGCAGCAAGGGTCCAACCTGGTCGCGTACTCTTTGAGCTTGGCGGTGTGAACCGTGAAGCTGCCAAGGGGGCATTTGAGCGCGCCGCGGCCAAATTGCCTATTAAAGTAAAATTCATTGAACGTCTGGATTAGAGCAATGGAAATCGAAACATTACGAAGCAAAAGCAAAGATGAGCTGCTTGCCTTATTGGAGCAGCACAAGAAAGAAGCCTTGAATTTGCGGTTCCAGCGCGTGTCAGGTGAGTTGGAAAACACCACACGCATGCGTACAGTACGTCGCATTGCGGCGCGAGTCAAAACGGTGCTGCGCGAACAGCATACAGCGCACGCTGCTAAAAAGAAGGAGTCTTAGATCGCCATGCCTAAACGTATTTTACAAGGTACTGTTGTGAGCACCGCCGGGGACAAAACGGTCACCGTGAAGGTGGAACGTCGCCTGATGCACGCACTGTATAAGAAAATTATTCGCCGGAGCAAAAAATACCGTGCGCATGATGAAAACAATACATGCACCAAAGGGCAAAAGGTACGCATCCAGGAATGCAATCGCCTTTCTAAAACCAAATCCTGGAAAGTGTTAGAGGGATAAGTCATGATTCAGGTTCAAACACGTCTTTCTGTAGCGGATAATTCTGGCGCACGCGAAGTGCAATGCATTAAAGTGTTGGGCGGATCAAAGCGTCGGTTTGCACGTGCTGGCGATATTATCGTGGTATCGGTAAAAGATGCCCTACCCAATTCCAAAATCAAGAAAGGGCAAGTGCATCGCGCTGTGGTTGTGCGTACGCGCAAAGAAACCTACCGCCCAGATGGTAGCGCCATTCGTTTTGACCGCAATGCGGCTGTTTTGATTAACAAGCAAAAAGAGCCTCTTGGCACCCGTATTTTTGGCCCCGTAGTGCGTGAACTGCGCGCCAAGCGTTTTATGAAAATTATCTCACTGGCACCCGAAGTGCTTTAAGCAGCGAGCCCGTTAGAGTAAAGGAGTTTGATCATGGCACATCACACAGAAAAAAAACCTGCCCGCCTAAAAATTAAAAAAGGCGACCAGGTGGTGGTGCTAACCGGTAAAGATAAAGGCAAACGTGGTGAAGTGTTGCGCGTGCTACGTGAAAAACAGCGTATTGTGGTAGCGGGTGTAAATATGATCAAAAAGCATCAAAAGCCCTCTGCTTCGGATGCAGGCGGCATTAAAACCATGGAAGCACCGCTTCATATCTCCAATGTAGCACTGCTCGACCCTAAAGAAGATAAACCAACGCGTATTGGCTTTACGGTACTCAAAGATGGCAAAAAAGTACGCCAAGCCAAACGTTCCGGTGAAGTATTGGCCTAAAAAACGATAATGAAGGAATGCACGTCATGAAAGCGCGCCTACAAGAACAATATCATGCAGAAATACGCCCGGCACTGCAAGAGCAGTTTGCCTACCGTAATCCTATGCAAATTCCTCGACTGAAGAAGATTACCCTCAATATGGGTGTGGGGCGTGATGCGGTCGCAGAAAGCAATGCTGTGGAACATGCGGTGGCGGATCTAAGAGCAATCACCGGTCAGGCGCCTGTGATTACCCGTGCCAAAAAGTCGATTGCAGGGTTCAAATTGCGTGAAAATATGCCGATTGGCTGCAAAGTAACGCTGCGACAGCAAAGAATGTTTGAATTTTTAGACAGATTGACTAATATCGCCCTCCCTCGCGTTCGGGACTTCCGTGGTCTTAACCCTAGAAGTTTTGATGGAAAAGGAAATTATACATTTGGATTAAAAGAACAAATTGTGTTTCCTGAGGTGGATTATGACAAAATAAACAAGGTGCGTGGGCTGGATGTAACCTTCACCACAAGCGCCCAAACCAACGAAGAAGCAAAGGCATTGCTTGCGTTATTCAACCTGCCCTTCATGGCGTAAGGTATAGTGCAAGCACATTAAAAGGAAAAAACTATGGCTAAAAAATCCATGATTGCCCGCAACGAAAAGCGCAAGAAGCTGGTGAAGCGCCACGCAGAAAAGCGCGCGGAACTCAAAGCGATCGTCAAGAACGAAGCGTTGCCGCTGGAAGAGCGCTTTCAGGCCAGCATGCAGCTTTCAAAATTGCCACGCAATAGCTCCAAAGTACGTGTTCGCAATCGTTGCCGTGTAACAGGACGTCCGCGTGGTGTCTACCGCAAGTTCGAACTCTCCCGCATCACACTGCGTGAATTAGCGTCTTTTGGTCAAGTGCCAGGCGTCATCAAATCCAGTTGGTAACCGCATAAATTTAAAGGTTGTATCATGTCCATCAGTGACCCTATCGCTAATATCCTTGCCATTATCCGCAATGGCCAACAGGCTTCACTTGCCAGGGTGCAAGCACCCCATTCTCGCTTATCCAGCGGCATCTTGCATGTCCTTGAAAGCGAGGGCTATATTGAAGGGTTTGAAGAGCAAGAAGAACGCAAAGGCATTAAGAAGCTTATCATTAACTTGAAATATTACCGAGGCAAGCCGGTGATTCAAAAGCTAAAGCGTGTTTCAAAGCCTGGTTGCCGTGTCTATAGCTCCACGCAAGACCTCAAGCCTGTTTATAACGGTCTTGGCATTTCTATTCTTTCCACATCGAAAGGCATTTTACCCGAACATACTGCCCGTGAAATGGGCGTAGGCGGCGAAGTGCTGTGTCATGTGTTTTAACGCATAAGGAGTATGTTATCTCATGTCTCGTATTGGAAAAAAACCGATTAGCCTGCCAGAAAACGTAGATATTTCTACGCAAAATGGTGTGGTATCCATCAAGGGGCCCAAGGGTTCGCTTGAGCAGAAGCTGCCACCTGAAGTGTCTATCACGGTAGAAGAGAAAATTGTGACCCTCTCCCCTGCCAATGACTCACAACAAGCCCAGGCCATGTGGGGCCTTGGTCGTAGCCTGGTGCAAAATATGGTAACCGGTGTGACTGAGGGCTATAAAGTCGTGCTCGAGATACAAGGTGTGGGGTATCGCGCCGCGGTCAAAGGCAAGAATCTGGAGCTCAATCTGGGCTTTAGCCACCCGGTACTGTTCCCCATTCGGGATGGCATTAGCATGGCCTGTCCACAGCCTACCACCGTTGAGATATCCGGTATTGATAAGCAAGTCGTTGGGCAAGAGGCAGCCAAGATCCGTGCCTTCCGTAAGCCTGAACCTTACAAAGGCAAAGGTATTCGCTATCAGGGTGAATATGTCCGTCGTAAAGAAGGTAAGAAGAAATAGAGGCAGCTATGGCTAAAAAAGAAACCACGTTCCAAATGCGCAAGCGGCGCAATCGTTACAACCTTAAAAAGCGCTCGACCAATCCTTTGCGTCTATCGGTGCATCGCTCGAACACACAAATCTATGCGCAAATTATTGACGATGCGGCAGGCAAAACGCTGGCATCGGCCTCTTCTTTGGATAAAGAGCTGAAAAAGAACATATCTTCTGGCGGCAACATCAAAGCAGCACAAGCAGTCGGTGCGTTGATTGCAGCACGCGCCAAGGCGCTAAAGCTCAAGCAAGTTACATTCGACCGCGGTGGCTATATTTATCACGGCAGAGTGAAAGCCCTGGCCGATGCCGCACGTGAAAACGGCATGGTATTTTAGTCAGACCCTCCTCACTATTACAGCAAAGAAAATATTATGGCACAAAACCCTACCAATGCGAACCAAACCGACGAAGGCTTCATTGATAAGCTGGTCGCCATTAACCGTACCGCCAAAGTGGTGAAAGGTGGACGTCGTTTTGGCTTCACTGCCCTGGTGGTAGTGGGCGATGGCAAAGGCAAAGTAGGCTTTGGTAAAGGGAAAGCCAAAGAGGTGGTGGATGCCAAAAGGAAAGCCGTGGATGCTGCCAAAAAATCGATGATACGCATTCCTTTACGTGAAGGGCGTACCATCCATCACGATATACGCAGCCGTGCAGGCGCAGGCAAAGTCATGCTGCGTTCTGCTCCTCCAGGAACCGGAATTATTGCAGGTGGGCCAATGCGCGCCGTGTTTGAGGCATTGGGCATCCAGGATATTGTGGCCAAATCCATTGGCTCTTCCAATCCGTTTAATATGGTGCAAGCGACTTTCTCAGCCCTGCAAGAAATTGAATCCCCACGTGACTGTGCTAGCCGTTTGGGGCGCAAAGTCGGCGATATTATCACACGCCGTGGGGACCACGTGACCAAAGAAGAGCAGAACACCGCTGCCACCACATCTTCTTCTGAAACAGCAGCACCCAAGGCAAAAGAGGCTGCTTCCAAAACAGAAAAATCTAACAAAGAGACATCGTAAAAAGATTCGGTCGGGGTAACCATGGCAAAGACACTACACATTACACAAACGGGAAGCGCGATTGGCCGCCCACAAAACCAACGTCAAACACTGCAAGGCCTTGGTTTGAAAATGGGGCGCACCGTTGAGCGTGAAGATACCCCTTCCATACGAGGCATGGTGGCAACTGTGGCACATTTAGTCAAAGTAGAAACATCTGCTCCTTCCAAATAACACACCCTATTATCGCGAAATACCGAGGCAATCATGGCAACGCATCTGAACACGATTCAAGACAAACCGGGCGCACGCACGGCACGCACTAGGGTAGGACGTGGCATTGGCTCGGGCAAAGGCAAGACATGCGGACGTGGTATTAAAGGGCAAAAATCACGCTCCGGTGTGGCCATTAAAGGGTTTGAGGGTGGACAAATGCCGATCCATCGCCGCTTGCCCAAGCGTGGCTTTAATAACATTAATCGCAGGGTATACGAAGTGATCAATCTTTCGGACCTGCAGCAGGCAATCGATAACAAAAAGCTTGATGGCGCTAAAAGCATTGCACATAAAGAGCTGATTGCCGCCGGTCTGGCACACGGCAACAAGGATGGCATCAAGCTGCTAGCCAAAGGCACGTTGAAAGCCAAAGTCACCCTTACGGTCGACAAAGCTTCGGCTGTAGCACAGGCCGCCATTGAAAAAGCAGGTGGCACCCTTTCTCTTGCTCCGCTTCCTACGCCAGAAAAAGCAAGCAAAGAGGAACCCAAGACTCCGAAAAAGCCAAAAGCAGATAGCGCAAAAAAAGCATCTTCCAAAAGCAAAACGTCGTAATATATTGCTTTAAATTGGCAGAAACACTCTAATTAATGGCACGTTCTTCTACCGCAACACCGCAGCTTAACCTTGGCGTACTCCAAAAAGCACAAGAGCTGAAAAAACGGTTATGGTTTGTGTTAGGCGCGCTTGTGGTCTATCGCATTGGCACCTATATCCCCTTGCCCGGTGTCGACTCACGCATTTTGGCTGATATGTTCCAGCAGAATGCCGGTGGCTTGCTCGATATTTTTAACATGTTCTCAGGCGGTGCGTTTAGCCGGATGACGATCTTTGCACTGAACGTCATGCCCTATATTACCGTTTCCATTATTATTCAGATTCTTGCGGTGGTATATCCTTATCTGGCAGAACTGAAAAAAGAAGGGGAAGCAGGTCGGCGCAAAATCAATCAATATACGCGCTATGGCACCGTCCTCATGGCAAGTGTACAAGGGTTTGGCATTGCTCTCTTTCTTGAAAGCATCGTTTTAGGCGACCGTGCAGCGGTATTGGACCCTGGTCTTTTCTTCCGCATTCTAACCGTTGTCACGCTGGTGGGCGGCACCATGTTTCTTATGTGGCTTGGCGAACAAATCAGTGCACGCGGTATTGGTAATGGTATCTCTCTTATTATCTTTGCTGGTATTGTGGCCGAATTGCCGAGCGCACTTGCGAGCACCTTTGAGTTAGGTCGCACCGGTGCCATTTCCACCCCTTTGATCTTACTCTTTCTGATGCTAGCCATTGGCCTGATTGCCCTCATTGTGTATGTCGAACGCGCGCAACGCCGTATCATGGTACAATATCCTAAGCGTCAGGTGGGCAACAAACTTTATGGCGGTGAAAACACCCAGCTGCCACTCAAATTAAACACAGCAGGTGTGATTCCTCCTATCTTTGCAAGCTCGCTGCTGCTCTTTCCAACAACCATCGCAGGCTTTTCGCAAGGTGGGATGGAGGCCGAAAATGGTGGTGGATTGATGGATATGATCGCGCTCTATTTGGGTCATGGCCAGCCGCTCTATATTTTGCTCTATATTGCGTGCATTGTATTCTTCTGCTTCTTTTACACCACGCATGTATTTTCCCCAGCCGATACTGCCGATACCTTAAAACGCAACGGTGGCTTTATTCCTGGTATCAGGCCCGGTAAAAACACCACCGAATATTTGCAATATGTCTTAACGCGTATCACCGTAGTCGGCGCGATTTATCTGTCGTTTGTTTGCCTGATTCCAGAGCTGCTTATCTCCCAATATTCCGTGCCGTTTTACTTAGGCGGCACCAGCCTGCTCATCGTCGTCAATGTCAGCATGGATACCGTTACGCAAATCCAATCGCATTTGCTGGCACACCAATATGAGGGTCTTGTCAAAAAAACACGCTTAAAAGGTAGGCGCAGATGACCACGATTATTCTTTTTGGACCGCCAGGTGCAGGCAAAGGCACGCAAGCCTCGCTTCTGGCGACGTCGCAACAGATCCCTCAACTTTCCACCGGCGATATGCTGCGAGCGGCTGTCGCAGCCAAAACCGAGCTCGGCAAAAAAGCCTCCGATATTATGCAATCAGGTGGCTTGGTTTCCGATGACATTATTATTGGCATGATTCGTGAGCGGATTGCCGAATCTGATTGCGCTTCTGGATTTTTGCTGGATGGCTTCCCGCGTACCGTGGCACAGGCTGAAGCATTGGATCACATGCTTCAGGCAACCCACACACGCATTGATTATATCCTGCATCTGAAAGTCAACGATGAAGAACTCATTGCGCGTTGCATGCATCGCCGCGAGGAAGCCATTTCCGCAGGGCAAACGCCACGCAAAGATGATAATGAAGAAACCGTGCGTGCGCGTCTATCCACCTATCACAAGCAAACATTTCCTGTGCTTGCTTACTACAACAAAACCATGCCTGATTGTGTCCACGAGATCAATGGCATGCAATCCGTAGAGGAAGTAACCGCGTCCATTCAAGGCATATTGCGTTAGATGGATGCATCTGGGCAATAAAAATACAAAATTGCATTGACTTTACAGCTTATATAGGTAGATTACACGGCCTTAAAGTGACCTTAGTGTACAATTAAGCGTCAATTTATTGCACAAAATCCAGGAATGATCCTAAAGAATGATCATGGAAACGTGCAGCATATGTGGCAAGGGCCACATATGCTGAACCATAACCATAAATAGGTCAAGCATGTGGCCTGTTTAAACGAAGGAGACCAAAGTGGCACGTATCGCCGGAGTAAATATCCCTACCAACAAGCGGGTAGCTATTGCCTTGACCTATATCTATGGTATCGGGAAAACGGTTTCACGTGATATTTGTGCCAAGGCCAATATTGATACCAATCGCCGTGTAC
>JANQHP010000017.1 GCA_028282625.1 Rickettsiales bacterium
TTTAAGTGCACCCCCTCACCCGGGCACGTTGTGCCCACCCTCTCCCCTCCTCCTACGCCAAGGCTTCGGAGGACAGGCGTGGGGAGAGGGGAATAAAGAATCACGAAGCACTTGCAACTTGAAACTTGCAACTCCACTAAACTCTCCACTCTAACTACTAACAATTGATTAATAAATCTTGAAAGAAAGAGCAATCCGGTAGGCTTAATACGTTGTATTTTGTGCCTTCTTTTAAGCAGAACGCATGTTGTGTGGACTCTCAAAGACCTTCCTTCTGCAAAAAAAAACTAATATAATATAAATTGGCGGTTGACATTACACCATTTTGGTGTTAATTTTATAATGATTTTCATGGTTCAGATGGAACATCATCATGTTTAAGTGGGGCTTGGCTCCACCAACATTGTGAAGGTAAAAAAGCACTTCGGTGCCGAATGCCGTGTTCTTGATGAAATGTGAAAGGAGGCACTTCCTGCCTTGGTAAATAGCAATCCGCCTAACTCATCTGCCGTACCCGTCTAAGCGTAGCCTGGGAGGTTTTGTCCTTCAAGAAGGCGCGTGGGTGTAGGAGAGTCGCGTGTTGCAACCTTACTTAAGAGAGGAAGTGGACAAGCTCCCAGTTGGGGGCTTTAGAAAAATTCGCATAAGGAGAAAAACCATGCGAAAATTGACTCTGATTCTGGCTCTCATGGGCCTTTTTCTGGGTTTTGGCAATATCAATCAGGCGTGGGCGCAGTCGCAGTCCATGTCGGTTGATTTCCTGGCCGAGGCCCTGGAAGAAACTGGGGGAACTGGTTCCCCCACTCTGTCCACTCCTGATAGCGTCTGGGATACACAGCCCGGATGCAACACGACAGCGATTTCCGCAACACATTGTGGTGCTTGTGACCTCACCGGGGGGTTTCGCGGTAGAAACGTCACTTTGCGGGTGACGTGTGAAGACACCCTATCGGGAGGGAGTTACTCCTTCAACGATACGGTGTGCTCTGAGTGCACGCCTGTGCCTCCTCCTCCTAACAAAAGGAGTGCACGCCCGAATCAACTCAGCAACCAAGGGAAGTGGAAGCTTAACCACTTCTTTAGTGTGTCCGAGTACTGGGTGTACAGTACCGGGCACGAAGGCTACAACATCCCGTCATCTGGCGGGCGTGTGGTATTCCTGTCCGAACAAAACGGGAACCGGTTGTTCATTGCTGAAGAAATGTTTCTTCAGGATTATCCGGATGCCGTTATTATGCTGGAAGGCCAAATCCATTCTTCCCAGCCTCTCCCGAGGCAAGAAGAAGAGGAAATCATTGGCCGCCAGTAACCGCCACCTTCACAAACCTTCACCCCTAGTCTAGGCTAGGTACAAACGGCCCCCTTCACGGGGGCCTTTTTCGTTGGGGGGTGAGGAGTCAGGAATTAGGCATCAGAAGAGCAGAAGACCAGAAATTTGTCATTCCTGCAACCTGTCCTCCGTAGCTTTAGCGTAGGGGGAAGGCAGGAATCTCTGTTGCAGCGTGTTAAGTCGTGGATAGTGAGATTCCTGCGTAAAGCAGGAATAACAGTATATCGTAGCGCTGGATCCCGCGGTCGGAGCCGCGGGATGACGGGTAATATACATACAAAAATTCTAGAAAAAACTCTGCGGGTCCACGTCGATTTTAAGGCGCATGGTGTGGGGCAGTTTCAGAGTTTTCAGCCAGGGTTTGAGGTAGGTTTGCGGCCGCAGATGTTTGGGCGCCACCACCAGCATACGGTAGCGGATACGCCCACGCAGCATCAACATCGGTGCAGGGGCCGGTCCTAGTAGATGGATCTCGTTGGGCAGAGTTTGGCGAAGCGCACGCACAAGCTGCTGGCTTGCTTCACGCACTTCGGACTCTTTACTGCCGGAGAGGATCAGCGCGATCATGCGCGAAAAAGGTGGCAGGTGACCTGCCTTGCGCCTGGATATTTCAGCTTGCATGAACGCATGATCTTGCCCCTGGAGCATGGCCTGCATGACCGGGTGGTCGGGCATATAGGTTTGAAGGAACACACGGCCGGGTGCTTCCGCGCGTCCGGCACGACCGGAGACCTGATGCAGCAGGTGCAGGGTGCGCTCACCCGCACGTGGGTCACTGCCTTCTAGCCCGAGATCCGCATCCACAATGCCCACCAGCGTGAGTGCCGGGAAATGATGGCCCTTGGCCACCATTTGTGTGCCGATGATGATATCCACTTCACCGGATTGAATCGCTTCAATATGGGCTTTCGCCTGGGAAGGTGAGGCAACGCTATCGCTGGTCATGGTGAGGATATTGGCATCTGGAAAGAGTTGGCGGACTTCTTCGCTCAGGCGCTCGACACCCGGGCCACAGGGCACGAAGCTTTCTTCGGCGTCGCATTCGGGGCAGTGCGTGGGAAGCGGTATCCTTACGCCGCTATGGTGGCATTGCAGGTAGGGCGGCGCGTTGCGTGGCTGGTGCAGCACCATCCAGGCGGAAGAATCTGGGCTTTGAAAGCGGAAGCCGCAGCTACGGCACAGCACAAGCGGGGCGTAGCCGCGACGGTTCAGGTAAAGCAGAGCTTGTTCTTTTGCAGCAAGCGTTTCCTTTAACGCGTGGCGCAATGGCGGGGAAAGCCATTGCTGGCTTGCGGGCGGGTTTTTTCTTAGGTCAATCGCGTGGATTTTTGGCAGTTCTGCAGGCCCAAATCGTTCACGTAGCTGGAGGTAGTGGTATTTGTCATCTTGCGCGTTTTGCAGGGTTTCCACCGAAGGAGTAGCCGAAGAGAGGATCACGGGAAAGCCTTCTTGATGGGCACGTGCAATGGCCATGTCGCGTGCATGGTAGCACACACCTTCTTCCTGTTTGAGCGAGGGATCGTGTTCTTCATCGATGATGATCATGCTGAGGTTAGAAAAGGGCAGGAAAAGCGCCGAACGCGCGCCGATGATCAGGCGTGCCTGGCCGGTGTTGACCTGGTGCCAGTGTTTTTTGCGGGTGGCAGGGGTGAGCGCGGAGTGCCACAAGGTTAGCGGTGTACCGGCAAAGCGCTCCTCCAGTTTTTGGATGAGCTGGGTGGTGAGGATGATCTCGGGCAGTAAAATGAGGATTTGTGCGTGGGGATCCTCCAGCGCCTTGGCGATGGCGTGGCAGTAAATCTCGGTTTTGCCGGAGCCGGTAATACCGTGCAGCAGTGTGGTGCTATAGGTGTTCGAGGTAGTGATGGCAAGCAGCTGATCCGCAATCTTTTGCTGCGAGGCAGAAAGGGTGATGGGACGCGCTGGCTGAGTGGCGGGCGCAATTTTGGCAGAAGGCATCGGCACTTCTTGCAAGAGGTGTTGCTGGTACATCTGGTGGATTACCGCGTAGCTGATGCCGGTTTGCTGGCTTAAAGATTGGAGTGTTGCGGGCTCGGATTGTTGTTCAAGATAAGTTTTGACTTGTTGCCGCTGCTCGGTCCAGCGAGCCTTTGCAGGTGGAGCGGGATGGAGCTGGTAACCTACCGCAGGCTTGGGTGGTGTGAGCAGTTCGTTGTTGGAAAGGGTGAGCGCTAGGATGCTACCAAGGGGAGAGAGGGTATAGCTTGCGACCCATGTGAGCCAATCACGATGCGCTTTGGAAAATGGCGGAAGGCTGGCTACTGATGAGATGGGTTTGATTTTTTCTTCCGGAGTGTGGGTGGTGGTGCTGATTTCTAAGACCACGCCGGGACATTCACGCTTGCCAAAGGGGATCAAGACGATAGCGCCCGGCTGGACGGCGTGGTGTTCTTGGATGCGGTAGTCAAAAGGTTGGTCAAAGGGTAAGGCGGGGATGACCTTAGCGTAGCGGCGTTCTTTCACGGACTATAAAGAGGTTATAAGGATTTATGTGAGCCATCGCAAAAAGGTGGGTTTTTGGTTTTTTTACACCCACAAAAAAAGACATCTTTGGTTTTTTCGGGGATATGAAACACCGGACGTTTCTCGGTGCCGGCATGGGAGCCATCGCAAAAAGGAGGGCGGTCACTTAAACCACAAGCGCACCAGGCATAGGTTTTTCCTTCCACGACTTCCATCTGGTAATAGGCTTTTTCTGGTGGGCATGCTTTAAACTCTGGCACGGAAAGGCTCCTTCACGGGTTGTGATACTGGTCTGCAGGGTATATAACGCGAGCGGACAAATCAATAGGTACGCTAAACGGATTATATGTTTACTGGTATTATTACGCATAGAGGTGAGGTGGTGGAGACGGTGCCGCAAGAAGGTGGTGGCTTGACCATGGCGTTTACCTGCACGCTACCGGAAAAGGCGCTGGTGCTTGGTGCTTCGGTGGCGTGTGATGGGGTATGTTTGACTGTGGTGGAAGCAAGGTCAGAGGGCGGTGTCATGCGTGTGCGGATGGATGTTTCACATGAAACCATTGCCTGTAGTACCTTGAGTGATCTACAGGTGGGGGATCAGCTCAATCTGGAAGCAGCTTTATGCGCGGGCGATGCGCTTGGCGGGCATATCGTGAGCGGGCATGTAGATGGTAGAGGCGTGGTACGGATGATGGAGAAGGTGGAAGAGGATGGCACGCATTGGCGACTGGTGGTGGAGGTGCCCGATGCGGTGCGAGGTTTTGTGGCGGTGAAAGGGAGTGTTGCGATTGATGGGGTTTCGCTTACGATCAATGCGGTGGAAGATCGAGGACAGAAGACATGGATCCGCATGAATATTATTCCGCATACGTTTGAACAGACCACGCTTGGTAGCCTCAAAGTAGGGAGCGCGGTGAACGTGGAAGCGGATATGCTTGCTCGCTATGCTGCTAGGCAGCAGGAGGTTTTATGCCAGAGCTAAAGGATCTTGCCTCGATAGAGACGCTGATTGAAGATGCGAAGCAGGGCAGGATGTTTATCCTGGTGGACGACGAGCAGCGCGAAAATGAAGGGGATTTGGTAATCCCGGCGGAATGTGCGAACGCGGAAGTGGTCAATTTTATGGCGACGCATGCGCGCGGCTTGATCTGCTTGCCGATGGAAAAGGCGCATATTGAACGACTTGGTTTGCCGCCGATGGCGCGGCATAACAGCGCGCGTCACCATACGGCTTTTACCGTTTCGATTGAAGCACGTGAGGGGGTGACGACCGGGATTTCCGCGGCCGACCGTGCACAGACCATTGCAGTAGCCAGCAACCCGCAATGCCGCGCCGAAGAGATTGCCACGCCAGGGCATGTGTTTCCACTGGAAGCGCGCGAAGGTGGCGTGCTGGTGCGTGCGGGGCATACGGAGGCGGCGGTGGATATTGCGCGCTTGGCTGGGATGACGCCGGCGGCGGTGATTTGTGAGATTATGAACGAGGATGGCACCATGGCACGCCTGCCGGATTTGCAGGATTTTGCCAAGAAGCACGGCTTGCATATCGGGAGCATTGCGGACTTGATTGCCTATCGCAGGCAGAAAGAGCAGTTGGTCAAACGGACCTCTTCCACTTCTTTTACCAGCCGGTATGGTGGAGAATTTATGCTCCATCTTTATGTGAATACGCTGGAATATGCCGAGCATATTGCGTTGGTGAAGGGTAAGATTGACCCGGAAAAACCGGTGTTGGTACGGATGCACGGCTTAAACGTGTTGGATGACGTGCTGGGCCAGGATGACTCGCCTCGTGCCACGATCTTGCAACGCGCGATGGAGGCCATTGCGAAAGAGGAAGCGGGTGTGGTGGTGCTGCTGCGTGAGCCGATGCGTGATAGTCTTTCCCGGACGGTTGCGCGTCAATTAGCACCCAAGTCACAGCAAAAAAAGCCTGCGCCGATGTTGCGTGATTATGGCATTGGTGCGCAGATTTTGCGTGATTTGGGGGTCAAAAAGATGGTGTTGCTCACCGATAAGGAGCCTTCCATTGTGGCGCTGGAGGGGTATGATTTGCGTATTGAAGGGCATCGGCCGGTAGGAGGAATATCGTGATGCATGTAGCGGTGATTGAAGCACGTTTTTATGAGGATATTGCCGATGCGCTTTATGCGGGCGCCGAAGGGGCTTTGAGGCTCAAAGGGCATCAGGTGACGCGTATTACCGTGCCGGGTGCGTTTGAAATTCCAGGCGCGATTGCGATGCTGGCAGATCGCGGAGCATATGATGCCTATGTGGCGCTTGGGTGCGTGATTCGCGGGGAGACCTCGCATTATGATTATGTGTGTGGCGAGAGTGCGCGCGGGTTGATGGATTTGGCACTGCAGCGGAAGCTGGCCATTGGGTACGGCATTTTGACGGTCGAAAATCGCGCGCAAGCGGAAGTGCGTGCAGACCCCAAGCAGGGCAATAAGGGCGCGGCAGCGGTGGACGCCGCGCTGCGTATGGCGGAATTGGCACAGGGTGGGGTGTAAATGACAGGTGCGGATGCACACGCGCCTGCGCGCAAATGGTTAGCGCGTGTGATGGCGGTGCAGCTGCTTTATGCGTGCCGGGAAGAGAAGGATGCGCAAGCGATAGAAGCGGCGTTGGAGGCAAGCGCGCTGAAGGAATACCGCGCGATGCTGGAAGAAACATGCGCGAAGGAGATGCTAAAGGCACTACCGATGAAGCCGGAGGGGTCGCTCCTCAAGAAGATTGTGCGCGGGGTGTTCGACGCGCAAGAGGCGCTGGACGCAAAGGTGCAACCTTTTATGGATAAAGGATGGAGCTGGGAGCGTTTACCGAGCTTGCTTCAAGCGATTGTGCGTGCGGGCATGTGGGAGATGGCGCAGCAAAAAGCGCCGGCTTCGGTGATTATTTCCCAATATGTGGAGGTGGCCTCCCTGTTTTTTGACCCGCCGGAGCAGGGCTTTGTGCATGCCGTGCTGGATAAGGTGGGAAAGGGGGAATAGGCCCTAGGATGCTCCAGCACGAATAGTGTGAAGCTCCACGGAGCTTGCCCCGTGGAGCTTCACGTCTTGTCATTCCTGCTTTGGGCAGGAATCTCTCTATCCATGTTTTTAGATGTTGCAACAGAGACTCCCGACTCGTCGCTTAGCTACTCTCGGGAATGACATTGTTTTAAGAACACCCCCTCATCCGCCTACGTGCTCCGCACTACGGCGAGACAGGCCCGGGCACGTTGTGCCCACTCTCTCTCGCAAGCGGGGGAGGGGATAAGGCAGTTGCGAAATGATGGAAGCTATTGCTTGCTTTTGAGTTTGGTGACTTTGTGGTTCAGTTTTTGGATGAACTTGGAAAGCCCAGCGCGGGTAATCATCCCGCCAAAGTCGGAGCGTTGGGTGGTAATCAGGCTAACGCCTTCCCCGATGATATCGACCACTTTGAAGCTGCCATTGTCACTTTTTAAGCGATAGTTCACCTGGATATCGGGTTGGTTTTCGGCGCCACGAATGGTGGTTTGTATCGTATATTCGGAGTCGCCTGCAGGCGTCACGCGACCGATTTCTAATTTTTGACTGGTATAAGCCTCAAATTTGGGCACGTAGCTGTGCAAGACATAGTCATGGTAAAGGCTGGTATATTTTTCGCGCTCTTCCTCAGATGCAGTGCGGTAATGGCGGCCCAGTGCGAAGCGCGCCATCCAGGTGGTGTCCACATTTTCGCTAAAAATGCTGGTTAAACGCGTACGCTTTTCTTGTTTGGAAAGGGCGCTATCCTCAAGAATATGGAGGACATTCTGGCTTAACGATTCAATGAATTGCTTGGGGTTGTTTTGGGCGTGTGCGGTATGCAAAAACGTGGCGCTAAGAAGCAGCAAGGCCGCAAATACCGCCGTGATGGGAGCAAAACGTTGGGAGATAACGCGCATCAAGCCTACTCTTTTTCTGCTTCAGATGTGGCGCGGATTTCACGCTTAACCCGTGCAATCTCTTCTGCGCGCCGTTGCGCATAAGCGCTACGAATAGCCGAATAAGGGTCAAACGACGTTTCGTATATCTCGTCAATCGCTTCGATCAGGCCTTCGCGTGTGTGTACCACATCGGTCACGTTGATGGCGATGACTGCTGGGGTGGAGACATAGCTAAACGGGTTGGTGATGCCATCGACCGCCTTGCCGACCAAGTCACGGAAGTGGTTGGGGCCCATCAGCGGCACCATGAGGTAGGGGCCTTGATTGACGCCATAGACGGCAAGCGTTTGGCCAAAATCACGACGTTTTGCTTCAAGCCCTGCTCCTGTGGCTACACCAAACAGCCCGCCAATGCCTAGCGTGACATTGATGAAAAAGCGCCAAAAAGCGGTGAAACCCGCTTCCACATCCCCCTGCAGTACGGAATTAATGAGGTGGTTGGGAGCCGATAAGGTATCTAGCACGTTGCCCACACGCTCTCTGCCCCATGGAGGCACGACACCACGGTAGGTTTTTGCCGCAGGTTCAAGGAACAAGCCATCGACGGTTTCATTAAACTGGAACAATCCACGGTTAAGGGTTTCGAGTGGATCCTGGTCTTGAGGCTCATTGGCCTTGATGACCACCGCAGGTGCCAAAGTGGGCTCTTGCGCGGGTGTTTCTGCCTCCATCGCGCTTGATTGCGCGTATGCAGGCGCGGCGTAGGATAGGGCAAGCGCCAACATGCTTATCAGTAATGTCATGAAGTATGAAATGTGTTTCATGCGTTTACTCTTTATATCCTTGAGGCGCTTATAGGGAAGCGATTATCGGGTGGCGCTACAATGTCTGGTTCGACTTTTACCCGCCTGCCACTGTTCGGTGTCGCTTACCTTAATTTAGCGTACTATACAAATATGTGATCTATCTGGCGATAAAAAATATGATTTTTCATTGAAACAGTTGCAAAAAAGACACGTTCATCTAGGTTGAGGCTTATCTTGATGACCTTTTATTGTTTGGTATGGCAGCATGTTAGAGCCTTTTGATACCCTTTCCTCTCATACATGGGTACAGAACCCGCCCTCTGTTTCCTTTGAGTTTTTCCCTCCCAAAACACCCGAGGGAGCAGAGAGCCTATGGCAGACCGTGCTGCAGCTGGAGGCACTTAATCCAGATTTTGTTTCGGTGACCTACGGCGCTGGAGGGAGTACGCGTGAGCATACGCATCGCACGGTCACGCGGATGGTCAAGGAAACAGGGCTGAAGCCTGCCGCGCACCTGACGTGCGTGGGTTCCTCGCGCGAGGAAATTGATGGCATTGCGCAGGATTACTGGGAGCAGGGCGTACGGCATATTGTGGCGCTGCGTGGTGATCCGCCACAAGGAGGTGATGGTGCTTACGTGCCGCATCCCGGTGGTTATGCGTATGCGAGCGACCTGGTGGAAGGGTTAAAGCAGGTCGCGAATTTTGAGATTAGCGTGGCGGCTTATCCGGAAACGCATCCGGACGCGGTGAGTGAGGAAAAGGATTTGGATTATTTAAAGCAGAAAATAGATGCCGGTGCGACGCGTGCGATTACCCAGTTTTTCTTTGAGGATGACGTGTATTTGCGGTTTTTGGAGCGGGTAGAAAAGGCCGGTATTTCTGCGCCGATTGTGCCTGGGATTCTGCTGATTTCCAATGTGGCGCAGATGCATCGTTTTGCAGGGCAGTGCGGGGCATCGGTGCCAAAATGGATGGCTGAATTGCTGGAAGGGGCGGACGATCATCCGCGTCAACGGGATCTGTTAACGACGATGATTGCCTCGGAGCAATGCCGGCGGCTGCGTGCACAGGGTGTGGACCAGTTCCACTTTTATACGCTGAACCGCGCCGATGCGGTGAGCGCGGTGTGCCGTACGCTGGGCATTGTGGCGAAGAAAGGGTAGTACGCTGCGATGGGGCCTTTGACCTCCCACGAGATCGATTACACGATCCACGGTGCGGATATGCAATATGTGGAGGTGGTGCTGGACCCGGGCGAAGCGGTGGTGGCCGAAGCCGGGGCGATGATGTATATGGATGAAGGCATCCAGATGGATACGCGCATTGGGGATGGAAGCAAGCAGCATAGCGGGATGTTGGGCTCGTTGCTGGGTGCGGGCAAGCGGATGTTGGCGGGGGAGGGCGCTTTTGTGACGTTTTTCACCAACCATGCGACCCAGCGACGCACCGTGGCGTTTTCCACCAGCCACCCGGGCGAGATTATTCCGCTGGATCTGCGGGAGCTTGGCGGGAGCATTTTATGCCAGAAACATGCCTTTATTTGTGGTGCGAAGGGTGTGGCGCTTAGTGTGGGCTTTACCAAACGGATTGCGACCGGCTTTTTTGGTGGAGAAGGGTTTGTGCTGCAGCGCTTGCGCGGAGATGGGTTGGTTTTTGTGCATGCGGGTGGCTCGGTGCAGCGCAAGGAGCTGGCGCCCGGGCAGGTGGTTTATGTGGATACGGGCAGCCTGGTGGCGTTTACCGAGTCGGTGGATTTTAATATCAGCGTGGTGAAGGGGGTGGGCAGTATGCTTTTTGGTGGCGAGCAGCTTTTTCTGACCAAAATGGTGGGGCCTGGGAGTGTGTGGATTCAGTCGATGCCGTTCCCACGGCTGATGGCGCATATCACCTATGAAATGCTGGAGAGGCTGCAAAAGCAAAAACGCTAGAGCAGATTTTTAAAGCAAAAAAGAAGGTGAAAACCCCGCATCGTGCTGCTATATAACATGGATTGAACGTTTCATTGATCACCAAAAAGAGAGTTGGCATATGGCCGATATTATTGCCATTTACGGACGTGAAATTTTAGACAGTCGCGGCAATCCCACCGTGGAAGTGGATGTGGAGCTGGAAGACGGCGCGCTTGGACGTGCGGCCGTACCTTCAGGTGCTTCGACCGGCAGCATGGAGGCGCTGGAATTGCGCGATGGTGAAGAAGGGCGCTATTTGGGCAAGGGGGTGCAAAAGGCCGTGGCTTCGGTCAATGGCGAGATTGCGGACGCGCTGATTGGTATGGACGCGCAGTGGCAGTCGATTATTGATCATGCGATGATTCAGCTTGATGGCACCCAGAATAAGGCGCGGCTTGGGGCGAACGCGATGCTGGGTGTGTCGTTGGCGATTGCGAAGGCGGCTGCGATGAGTGCGGGCTTGCCGCTTTATGCGTATCTCGGTGGGGTCAATGCCACGCTGTTGCCGGTGCCGATGATGAATATTATCAATGGTGGTGCGCATGCGAATAACGGGATTGATATCCAGGAATTTATGGTGATGCCGGTGGGGGCGAAGGATATGCGGGAAGCCGTACGCATGGGCGCGGAGATTTTCCAGGTGCTGCGTCAGGATTTGGCCGCCGGTGGGCATAGCACGGCTGTGGGCGATGAAGGCGGCTTTGCCGCGGATTTGGCCGGGAGTAAAGAGGCGCTGGATTGCATCATGCGTGCGGTGGAAAAGGCCGGTTACACACCGGGTGAGGATGTGGTGCTGGCGCTGGACGCGGCAGCTTCCGAGTTTTTTGAGGATGGGAAATATGTGCTTAAGGGTGAGAAGCAGACGCTTTCTGCCGAGCAGATGGTGCGGTATTACGAAGAGTTGGTGGGTGCTTACCCGATTGTGTCGATCGAAGACGGTATGGATGAGCAGGACCGCGAAGGCTGGAAGGCGCTGACCCAGGCATTGGGCCGCAAGGTGCAGCTGGTGGGGGATGATCTGTTTGTGACCCATCCGCAGAAAATTGCAGAGGGCATTGAAGAAGGACTTGGCAATGCGGTGCTGGTGAAGGTCAATCAGATCGGTACGCTAACCGAAACGCTGGAGGCGGTGAATATCGCCACGCGTGCAGGGTACAACTGCGTGCTCTCGCATCGCTCCGGTGAGACGGAAGATACCACGATTGCGCATATTGCGGTTGGGACCAATTGTGGGCAGATCAAAACCGGATCGCTCTCGCGCTCGGACCGGCTGGCGAAATATAACGAGCTGCTGCGGATTGAGGAAACGCTCAGCAGTGCGGCGCATTATGGCGGAGAGCTGCTGCGTAAAAGCCTGGCGCGGTAGGGGGCAGGAATTGTTAGTGGTTAGAGTTGAGGCGTGAGAGTGGAGAGTTGAGTGAGTGGCAAGTTTCAAGTTGCAAGTGGATGCTCCGGGTTCCGTGTTCAGGGCTTCACGCTCCGTCATCCCGCGACTCGATCGCGGGATGACGGGGAAAGCGATGACGAGGGAAGAAGCTGGCGGTTGTTTATCACATGTTCGGATAGTTGGGGCCGCCGCCGCCCTCAGGTGTCACCCAGTGGATGTTTTGGGTGGGGTCTTTGATGTCGCAGGTTTTGCAGTGCAGGCAATTTTGCGCGTTGACGTGGATGCGGCTGCCTTGTTCGTCCTCCACGCGCTCATAGACACCTGCCGGGCAGTAATAGGTTTCTGGGTCGCCGTAGATTTCCTGATTGAGGCGCTGCTTTTCATTCGAGTGGCTTAGTTTAAGGTGTGAGGGTTGGTCTTCCTCGTGGTTGGTATTGGAAAGGTAGACGCTTGAAAGCAGGTCGAAGGTGAGTGTTCCATCGGGTTTGGGATAGGTGATGTTGGTGACGTCTTTGATCGGCGTTAGGCTGGTATGGTCGGCGTGGTGCTTGAAGGTCCAGGGCGCATGTCCGCGCAGGATGTAGGTATCGAGTGCGGCGTAAAGCAGGCCGCGCTTGAGGCCCCAGCGCATGGCCGGGCGGATATTACGTGCGCGGTGGAGCTCTTTGTAAATGGTGGTGCCGACTCGGTATTCATAGTCTGACTCGACTTCACAGTATACCTGCCCATCGTCTCCGCCTTGGGTTAATGCCTCGCATACGGAATCTGCCAGATATATGCCCGACCACATGGCGTTGTGGATGCCTTTGATTTTGGGCACGTTGAGGAAACCTGCGGCACATCCCATCAGTGCGCCACCCGGGAAGGTGAGTTTAGGCAGGGATTGCAAGCCGCCTTCGTTAAGAGCGCGGGCGCCATACGCGATGCGGGTGCCACCTTCTAACACCTCACGGATGGCAGGGTGCGTTTTAAAACGCTGCATCTCCTCAAAAGGGCTTAAGGTAGGGTTTTGGTAATCCAGCCCCACGACGAAACCCACGGCAACCTGGTTGTTAGCCATGTGGTAGAGGAATCCGCCGCCATAGGTGGCGTGGTCCAGCGGCCAGCCGATGGTGTGGACGACCTTGCCGGGCGTGTGCTTTTCTGCGGGAATTTCCCAAAGCTCTTTGACGCCCAGGCCATACGTTTGTGGGCTGCCCCAGATATCTTCTCGCTCTCTTAGGCCGAATTTTTCCTCTAATGCTTTGGTAAGGCTACCGCGGCAGCCTTCACCGATCAGGGTATATTTGGCATGCATTTCCATCGGCGGCTGATAGCCGGCTTTTTTGCTACCATCTTTGGCAATACCAAACGCGCCGGTGCGGACCCCTTTAACGGCACCATGCTCGTCATAAAGGATTTCTGCGGCTGGGAATCCTGGGAAGATCTGGACGCCAAGGCTTTCAGCCTCCTGCGCTAAGAAGCGGCAGAGATTCCCAAGACTTAAAACGAAATTGCCCCGATTGTGCATTTGCGGAGGGGTGGGCAGGCGCTGGCCTTTTTTCTCGGTCAAGAACAGGAAATGGTCGGTGGTAGCGGGGTTGAGGAGGTCGGTAAAGCCCTTTGCTTTGGCGCGCTCCTGCCAATCAGGGAGTAGTTCATTCAGCGCTGCGGGTTCCAGCACCGCGCCAGCCAAGAGATGGGCGCCGACTTCCGCCCCTTTTTCCAGTACACAGATATTGAAGCTTTTTCCTTCCTTTTTAGCCTGTTGCGCCAAGCGGATGGCCGCAGCTAAGCCGGAAGGACCCGCACCGATAATCAGCGCATCGCATTCCATCACCTCGTAGGTTTCTTCGGTAGGATTTGGGGTGGCAGAAGCAGTATCAGACATGGTATGTTCGTTATGGTTTGATGGAAGATATGCTTAAACGTACAGCATAACCAAGCCTTATTGTAGCATAAAGAGAGCAGCGGATGAAGCAGAAGCGTTCCAACATCAAAGCGTTGTTGCAATGGCAGCTTGAGATGGGCGCGGACGAGGCGATAGCCTCGGTGCCGGGTTCGCTTTTGGCAGAGGAGGTGGAAGTGGAGACTAAAAAGGCCGATGGGTTGGCTGAAAAGGAGCCTGCCTCTTTTGTGGCACCTCCTTTAACCCCGTCCAAAGCGCCTGGTGCTGCGCGCACGCACGTGCCATCGCGCGGTGTAGCCGTGCCGCCTGCGGAGGCAAAAGCCAACGCGCAGGCGTTGGCGGATGCGGCACATGACCTGGAGACGCTGCGTCAAGCAGTCGAGCAGTTTGAAGGCTTGGCGATTCAGAAAACCGCGACGCATACCGTGTTTTGTGATGGTAATCCTAAGGCGCCACTGATGATTATTGGGGAGGCACCCGGTGCGAATGAAGATGCAACCGGTATTCCTTTTTGTGGAGATAGCGGTCAGTTGATGGACAAGTTGTTTGAGTGGGGCGGGTTTTCGCGTGCCACTAATCTTTATATTAGTAATACACTGTTTTGGCGTCCTCCGGGTAACAGAAAGCCCACACCGGAAGAGGTGGAGATATGTCGTCCTTTCGTGGAGAAGCATATTGCGTTGGTGCAGCCTAAAGCCTTGCTGCTCGTGGGCGCTACCGCGGCTTCAGGGCTGCTTGGCACGACGCAAGGGATCACGCGGATTCGTGGGCAGTGGCATGAATATAGCAACCCTTTTATGCACGAAACGATTCCTGCGATGCCGCTGCTGCATCCTTCTTACTTACTCCGGCAGCCGGGGCAGAAGCGCTATTTCTGGCAGGATGTGTTGCAACTGAAGCACTGGTGCATAGCCCAGAAAATTTCTGCTTGAAACTCTCTTTTTAACATCGTAACGATGTCTAACAAAAAACCCGTTGACAGGTTGAAAGTCTCGGCCTATAAACCGGGTCCCCACATTTGTGGGAGGTGTGTTTTTTATCAGCCAGATGCTTTTAAGCAACGCACCGCGTTATGTGACATAGTGAAGAAATACACGAGTAATAGCGCTTGTATTTGATGCATTGAAGGGCTTCGGCTTTGAGATGCTTTTTATGCAAGGCGACTATTACAAACATACAAACTGAGTTAAGCTGGGATCTGCGCATATTCTTCTTAAGAATGATGTAGCAGATCATTAAGAAGCTTAGTTCTAATGATAGCATTGCAATCTCAGTGAAATGGAATGGGTGATTATGGACTTTGTTCTGTATTCTCAAATTCTGTTTTAAGCATGAGAAGGGCATGAGGTGAATGCCTTGGCGATGGCAGGCGATGAAGGACGTGACAGGCTGCGATAAGCTGCGGGGAGCTGCCAATAAGCTTTGATCCGCGGATTTCCGAATGGGGAAACCCACTCTAGTTGCAAGTTTCATGTTATAAGTTTCAAGTCCCATTTGACGTTAGCATTTTGGTGCTAAAATAGAGTGCTTAAAGTGGCTTATAACCTGTAACTTGCAACGCTTAAAAGAGTATTTATAACTGAATCCATAGGTTATAAAAGCGAACCCGGAGAACTGAAATATCTAAGTACCCGGAGGAAAGGACATCAACCGAGACTCCGCTAGTAGTGACGAGCGAACGCGGACCAGGCCAGTGGTTATAGTGTAAGAATTGGAAGCATCTGGAAAGTTGCGCCATAGTGGGTGATAGCCCCGTACAAGTAGAAAGCATTATAATCCTTGAGTAGGGCGGGACACGTGAAACCCTGTCTGAACGTGGGAGGGCCACCTTCCAAGCCTAAGTACTCGCCATCGACCGATAGTGAACCAGTACCGTGAGGGAAAGGCGAAAAGAACCCCGACGAGGGGAGTGAAATAGACCCTGAAACCTTATGCCTACAAGCAGTCGGAGGGAGCTTGTCTCCTGACGGCGTACCTTTTGTATAATGGGTCAGCGAGTTAGTCTATCATGCAAGCTTAAGCCGTTAGGTGGAGGCGCAGCGAAAGCGAGTCTGAAATGGGCGCCTTTAGTTCGATGCAGTAGACCCGAAACCCGGTGATCTAGGCATGTGCAGGTTGAAGGTGCGGTAACACGCACTGGAGGACCGAACCCACCTATGTTGAAAAATGGGGGGATGACGTGTGCCTAGGGGTGAAAGGCCAATCAAACCGGGAAATAGCTGGTTCTCCGCGAACTCTATTTAGGTAGAGCGTCATGTCTTACCCTCGGGGGTAGAGCACTGGAAGGGCTAGGGGGGCGCGAGCCTTACCAAACCTTACCAAACTCCGAATACCGAGGAGT
>JANQHP010000076.1 GCA_028282625.1 Rickettsiales bacterium
CATAGGGTGAGCCCAACAAGCCCTAGGCACAGAAATGCGACGGCGCCTTTTTGCCACATGGATTTGGTATGGGTTGCAGCATCTGCCATGGTTGCCGGCCTTTTTTTAGCGAACGCAATGCCGGCATGTTACTTGGCTAAGGGCAGATGTGCAAGCAGTGCCTCTTGCGTTGGAATGGCGGTCACATGCACGGCGCGCCACGGAAGCGGCGCAACTGCTTCTGCTACCGCCGGGCTTAAGCAATAAGCCGCCACCGCTTGGCATGCTTCCGCGTAGCCCGCCTGGGTGACGAGCTCGGTTGCGATCTGCGCGGTGCGCGGCGAAAAAAAGAGCGCGCCGGCAAGCTTCTTACGGGCCAGTAGTGCGGTGATGGGCGCGGGTAAGGTGGACACGGGCTCTGCCTTGTAGAGCGTGATGGTGTGTACGGTAAAGCCGCGTGCGGTCAGGTTTTTCTGGACATGGCCGGCGCTTGCGCTGCCGCGCACCTGCACCAGCGGCCCCATGTTTGGCACAAGATGCTGCGCGATATAGGCCTCCAGGGCGGCGACATCACCCCCCTGCTCCCCCGCTGCGGAGGTGACCTCGGTGAAACCGAGTGCCGTGGCGGCGTGTGCGGAGGCATGCCCCACGGTGATGATGGGGAGGTGGCGTGCTTTGGTCACGCCTGCTAGCGCGCGGACGCCGTTGGCAGAGGTGATCAGGATGGCCGCGGGTGTTTCGTTCAAACCGTTCCACTGCGCGCACGCATTTGGGTCGGTGGTGATGTTCAGCAAGGGCACCACGTGCGGGGTGAGCCCCTTTTCGCGTAGCATTGCCGCGGTGCGCTTGGCGTCTTCTTCCGGGCGGGAGACCCAGTAATGCGTGGACATGGCAGGCGCGCTTTTTTTAAGAGGGGTTGGCCGGCTTCTGGCGGAGCCAGGCGTGCAGCATGGCACTCACCGGGATTGAGGCCACATAGAGCACCCCCATACAAAAGAGCACGGCCCAGGGCTTGAGCAGGAACGCAATAATGACCCCGCCAATGGCTGCCAGGATCAGGGAGGTGTAGGCGCGTGGCACGGCCAGTTTTTTCAAGGAAAAGGTGGGCAGGCGACTGGCCATTAATATAGCGACTGCTGTAGTACTGATGCAGACGATCAGAGGGTTCTGCCACAGGGCAAGCGCGCCGTAAATCTCAGGATGCGGCATGGAGAAGGCAAACCCCATGATCAGGGGAAGCAGGGCCAGAATGGCTCCAGCGGGCGCTGGCACGCCGGTAAAAAAGAAGAGATTGTGGCGCGGTGTTTCCTTCTCTTCATCCAGGCTGCTGGTGAAGCGTGCAAGCCGAAGCGCGCAACATACCGTAAAGAAGAGCGATACGCCCCACCCCACCGCGCGGATTTCGTGCATGCCCCACAGGTAAAGCAAAATGGCGGGTGCCACGCCAAAATTGATGAAATCGGCCAGCGAGTCCAGCTGCGCGCCTAAGGCGCTTTCGGCGTGCAAGGCCCTGGCAAGCCGGCCATCTAAACCATCTAAGATGGCAGCCAACATGATAAAGGCGACCGCGCTTTCCCATTGTTCCTTCAGGGCAAAACGGATGGCGGATAAGCCGATGCAAAGGGCGAGCAGCGTGATGATGTTTGGCACCAGCCGTGTGAGCCGGATCGAACGTTCCGAAGGTGGGGTGTGGTGCATGCGGGAGGCGTTCCTGCTTTGTTGGATAC